>DASRTX010000255.1:0-3088 GCA_035655715.1 Myxococcales bacterium
GACGACCAGATGCCGGCCGCGGGATCGAAGATCTCGGCGGCGGCAAGGCTGCCCCGCGTGCCGGTGCCGCCCGCCACCAGCACCGTCCCGTCGGGCAGCGCGGTGGTGCTGTGCGTGAATCGCGGCCAGGCCATGCCGCCCGCGTTGGACCAGAGGTTCTGCGCCGGGTCGTAGATCTGCCCGTTGGAGGAGAGCAGGGACGAGCTGGAGTTGTGTCCACCGAAGACGAAGACCTTCCCGTCCGGGAGCAGCGCCGCGCCGTGCGCGGTGGTGGAGTAGGAGAGCGTTCCCGCGCCGGACCAGCTGTTCGTCGCGGGGTCGTACAGCTCGGCGGTGGCGATCTCCTGCGAGGACACGAAACCGTCGCGGCCCGCGACCACGAGGACCTTGCCGTTCCCGAGCATCACCGAGCGATGCTCGTAGCGGCCGTTGGTCAGGTTGTTGGAGACGGGTTTCCAGGAACCCGCGCCGCCGTTGGTGGTGGGATCGAAGAGGGCGGCGCTGGCGGGCGAGGCGCTCCCGTTGCCTCCCGCGACCAGCACCTTGCCGTTCGCGAGCAGGTCGGCCGTGTGACCGATGCGGCTGCCGGTCATGTTGGTGCCGGCGCTCCAGGATAGCGTGCCAGGATCGTAGATGTCGGTGGTGCGCTGCCAACCGACGCTGCCCTGCTGCGATTGCCCGCCGACCAGCACGACCCGGCCGTCCGGCAGCAGCGTGGCGGTGTGGCTCGCCCGCCTGCCGTTCATGGTGCCCGCACCGGACCAGCTGTCGCTGGCCGGGTCGTAGACCTCCGACGAGTCCAGGAAGGCAAAGCTGGTATCGCTCAGGATCGGGACGCCCCCCGCCACCAGCACGCTACCGTCCGCGAGACGGGTGGCGGAGTGGAACGAGCGCTCGATGGTCATCGCCCCGCCAGCCGACCAGGTCCGCGTGGCGGGATCGTAGATCTCGGTGCTGAAGACAGGCGTCAGGTTGGTGTCGCTGCCCTCGCCGCCGGTCACCAGCACGCGGCCGTCGGCCAGGAGCGTCGCCGTGTGGGCGGCCCGGGCGGTGGCCAGGGGAGCCGCGGGAGCCCAGGTGCCGGAATAAGGATCGTAGAGCGAAGCGCTGGCGGTGACCCAGTTGCTGTCCCAGCCGCCGACGATCAGGACTCGCCCGTCGGGGAGCGGTGTGGTGGTGTGTTCCTTGCGCTGCGGCGCGCTGCGGGGATCGGGCAGGAACGCGTTGCCCACCGCGTTCAGCGTCCGCGCCGCGGTGATCTGGTCCCCGGCGCGGTTCTGCACGGTCACCGAGAGCTGGTAGCTCCCCGGCGTCTGGCCCACCGAGTAGGTGGCGACGTTGCCGGTTCCTGCCGAGATGGCGCCGCCGCCGGAGATCGACCACTGCCAGGTCATGCCGGCCTGCGGCGGCACCGACGCCAGCACGCCAACGCTTCCGACAAGGACCTGCTCCTGGGCGAAGATCGGCGCCGCCGGAACGGGCTCCACCGTCGCCTGCGCCGACCCGACGGCCGAGCCGCCGAGGTTGGTGACCTTCACCTGCACGCCGAGTGTTCCAACGCTTCCGGCGGTGAAGGTGATGGCGGGAGTGCCCTGGCCCCCGGTGATGGTCCCGTTGGTGACGGTCCAGAGGTATCCCATCCCGTTCGCTGTGCCTTGGTCCTGGGTCGAGGCCTGGTATCCGGCCTTGCCGGCGGTGGCATGGGCCAACGCGGTGATCGCGGGGGTGGCGGGCGGATCGATGGGGACCGCCACCACCGAGGTGACGAAGTTGCACGTCGTGCTGCCGGTGGCGTTGGCGCCCGTGACGACGTAGGTGCCCTCCGCGCTCAGCGCCGTGGGGGTGCCGGAGATCACGCCCGTGCTCGTGTCGAGGCCGAGGCCCGGCGGGAGCGCGGGGCTGATCGAGTAGCTGGTGATGACGCCGCCCGTGTTGGTCGGGACGTCCGGCTGGATGGTGACGCCGATGGTGTACGAGGACGGGTTGGTGGCGTAGGCGAGGATCGCCGGCGCCTGATCCCGCACGGTGAGGGTCAGGTTGGCCGTGCTGCTGCCGCCCGTATTGCTGGCGGTCACGACATAGGCGGCGGTGGCCGTGATCGCGCCGGGCGTGCCGCTGATGATTCCGGTGGCGGGATCGAGGCTCAAACCCGCGGGCAGCGGAGGGGCCACGCCGTAGCTGACGATGGGCCCGCCGGTGCTGACCGGCTGATCGGGCGTCATCGCGAGGCCCTTGGTGACGATCAAGGGATTGGTGACGTAGGTAAAAGCCGGCGGCAGCGCTATGACCGTCAGGAATAGGTCACAACTGACGCTGCCGCCGCTATTGTTGGCCGTCACCCGGAAGGTGCCCTGGCTGGTCACGAGCGGCGTGCCGGTGATGACGCCGGTGGCGGCGTTGAGCAAGAGGCCCGCCGGCAGCGCCGGAGAGACGCGATAGGTGGTGATCCCGCCGCCGGCGCTGGAAGGCGCGTTGGGCGTGATTGAGGCATTGAGGTAATACGTCGCGGGATTGGCGGCATAGGCCAGGGGGCCCGGCGCCGAGTCCTCGACCTTGATCTCCACCTGTGCGGTGGTGCTGCCGCCGGAGTTGGAAGCGGTGACGGTGTAGCTGAAACGGGCCGCGGACACGGTCGGCGTTCCCGAGATCACGCCGGTCGCGGAGTCGATGGCAAGACCCGCCGGCAGCGCGGGCGAGACGATGTACCTCGTCACCGCGCCTCCCGCGCTGGAGGGGACGTTGGCCGGGATGGCGATGCCCTTGGTGTACGTGGCCTGGGGCATGCCGTAGACGAGCTGCGTGGGAGGCGCGTCGGTCACCGTCACGACCAGCGCGCAGGTGGTCTTGCCGCCCTGGTTGGTGGCGGTCACCGTGTAGCTAGCCTGCGCCGCGATCGCGGTCGGAGTTCCGGAGAGCACTCCGGT
The DNA here is from genome assembly GCA_035655715.1 of Myxococcales bacterium. Taxonomy (GTDB): domain Bacteria; phylum Myxococcota; class Myxococcia; order Myxococcales; family 40CM-4-68-19; genus 40CM-4-68-19. The sequence continues at coordinate 2,925 of DASRTX010000255.1, forward strand.
CACCGCGTCCAGGACCAGGCCGGCCGGCAACGACGGAGAGACGGTGTAGCTGACGACCGCGCCGCCGGAGCTGTGGGGGGCGTTGGCCCCGATGGCGGTGCCCACGCGATAGACGGCTGGATTGCCGGTGTATCCAAGTCCCGTGGGCGCGGCGACGGCGGGCG
>DASRTX010000256.1:0-5199 GCA_035655715.1 Myxococcales bacterium
CTGCCCAGCTCGGGCACGTGCTCGAGTACATCGAACGCCTCTCTGCGGTGGATGTCGCCGGCGTGGAACCGCTCGGCTTCGCCGGCGATACGGCCGCGGCTCTGCCCCTGCGCGAGGACGAGCCGCGGCCGAGCCTGGCACGTGAGAAGGTCCTCGAGCAGGCCCCGCAGGCGGACGGTCAGGCCTTCGTGGTGCCGAGGATCATCGAATGAAGGCCGACCTGCTTCCGCTGTCGCAGGTCTCCGACGCGCTGGAAGCGGGGGCGGTCTCGCCCGAGGAGCTCCTGGAGGCGTCGTTGTCGCGCATCCACGCGCTCGACGGGCGCGTCCACGCTTTCCTGCGCTTGACCGAAAGCGAGGCGCGCGCCGCTGCCGCCGGGTCCGGCCGGCGCCGCGCCGCCAAGAAGCCGCTGGGGCCGCTCGACGGCGTGCCCGTCGCGCTCAAGGACATCTTCTGCACCGAGGGGGTGGAGACGACTTGTGGCTCGAAGATCCTGAGCGGCTACGTGCCGCCTTACGACGCCACCGTGGTCCGCAAGCTGAAGGAGGCGGGCGCCGTCATCGTGGGCAAGCTGAACATGGACGAATTCGCCATGGGTTCGTCCACCGAGAACAGCGCCTTCGGCCCGACGATGAACCCCTGGGACCTGGCGCGGACGCCGGGAGGATCGTCGGGCGGCAGCGCGGCGGCGGTGGCGGCGCGGATGGTCGCTGGCACCCTGGGAACCGACACAGGCGGATCGATTCGCCAGCCTGCCTCGCTGGTGGGGTGCGTCGGGATGAAGCCCACCTACGGGCGCGTCTCGCGCTACGGGGTGATCGCCTTTGCCTCCTCGCTCGACCAGGTCGGGCCCTTCGCCCAGGACGTGCGCGGCGTGGCCCTCTTGCTCGCCGCCATCGCGGGGCACGACGAGAACGACCAGACCTCCTCGGTGCGACCCGTGCCGGACTACACAGCGGCGCTGCCGCTGGGCGCGGCAGGCCTGCGCGTCGGCGTTCCGCGCGAGTACTTCGGCGAAGGGCTCTCGCCGGAAGTGGAGAAGGCGGTGCGCGCCGGCATCGACAAGCTGCGCGGCCTCGGATGCGAGGTGCACGAGATCTCGCTGCCCAACTCCCCGCACGCCATCGCCACCTACTACATCGTGGCCACAGCGGAGGCGTCGTCCAACCTGGCCCGCTACGACGGCGTGCGCTACGGACACCGGGCGAAGGCCGGCCAGCTGCTGGAGATGTACGAGAAGACCCGCGCCGAGGGATTCGGCGCCGAGGTCAAACGCCGCATCATGCTGGGCACCTACGCGCTGAGCGCCGGCTACTACGACGCCTACTACCTGCGCGCCCAGAAAGTGCGCGCGCTGATCCGGCGCGACTTCGACCAGGCGTTCGACTCGGTGGACGCGGTGGTCTCGCCCACCAGCCCCACCACCGCGTTCCGGCTGGGCGAGAAACTGGACGACCCGCTGGCGATGTACCTGAACGACGTCTACACGGTGCCGGCGAATCTGGCAGGGCTGCCGGGGATCTCGCTGCCCTGCGGATTCGACGGGAAGGGCCTGCCCATCGGGCTGCAGCTGATCGGCAAGCCCTTCGACGAGGAGACGCTGCTTCGCCTGGCGCACGCGGCGGAGCCCGCGACGTACCGGCTGCCGGCCCTGGTGGAGGATCGCTGAGATGCCGGTCGCCGATTTCGAGCCGGTCATCGGCCTGGAAGTCCACGCGCAGCTGCTCACGCGCACCAAGATCTTCTGCGGCTGCTCGACGCAGTTCGGCGCCCCGCCCAACACGCACGTCTGTCCGGTCTGCCTGGGTCTGCCGGGCGCGCTGCCGGCGCTGAACAAGGCCGCCGTGGAGATGGCCATCAAGGCGGGCAAGGCCTTCGGCTGCAAGATTGCCGCGCGCAGCGTCTGGGCGCGGAAGAACTACTTCTATCCCGACCTCCCCAAGGGCTATCAGATCTCGCAGTACGAGCTGCCCATCTGCGCGGGCGGCGCGGTCCCGGTGCCGGGCCTGGGCAAGGTCGGCCTCGAGCGCATCCACCTCGAGGAGGACGCGGGCAAGAACGTCCACGCCGAGGCAGGCAGCGAGGTCGATCTGAACCGATCGGGAGTTCCGCTGATCGAGATCGTGGGCAAGCCCGAGCTGCGCTCGGCGGAAGATGCCAGCGAATACCTCAAGGCGCTGCGGCTCGCCCTCATCTACCTGGGCGTGAACGACGGGAATCTCGAGGAGGGGTCCTTCCGCTGCGACGCCAACGTCAGCGTGCGCCGCAAGGGAGCGGAGAAGCTCGGCACCCGCGTCGAGCTGAAGAACATCAACTCCTTCCGCTTCGTGCGCCAGGCCATCGAGTACGAGATCGGCCGCCAGGTGGAGGCGATCGAGGGCGGCGGCAGGGTGGTGCAGGAGACGCGCCTGTTCGACCACGAGAAGGGCGTCAGCCGCGCCATGCGCAGCAAGGAGGAGGCGAACGATTACCGCTACTTCCCGGAGCCCGACCTGGCCCCGCTGCTGGTGTCGGAGGAATGGAAGAACAGCGTCTCCGTCCCCAGGCTGCCGCAGGAGGTAACCGAGGATTTGATTGCGGCGGGCGTGTCGGCAGCCGATGCCCGCACCATCGTGGGCGACCCGCGCCTGGTCGAGGTGCACCGACGGGTGGGCGGCGACTCGAAGCGGGCGGCGCTCTTCGTCGTCGGAGAGCTTTTGCGCGCGGTCAACGAGAAGGAAGCCGACCCTGGGGCGCTCAGGTTCGATCCCGCCCTGGTGCGCGAGGTGTTCCGCCTTCAGGATGCCGGGACCATCTCCTCCACCGCGGCCAGGGAGGTGCTGGCGGAGCTGATCCGCACCGGCAAGGCGCCGCAGACCATCGTCGAGGAGAAAGGCCTCGCCCAGGTCTCCGACAACTCCGCGCTGGAGTCGGTGGTCGACGCGGTCCTCGCCAAGAACCCCGGCGAGGTCGAGAAGTACAAGGCCGGCAAGACCAACCTGCTCGGCTTCTTCGTCGGCCAGGCGATGAAGGACCTCAAGGGCAAGGGCAACCCGGGCATCCTCAACGGCCTCTTCAAGAAGAAGCTCGGCGGCTGACCGGCTGCCCTGCTAGCGTGCGGGGCCATGCGCCCTGCCCTGGCCTGCCTGCTCTTGCTTGCCGCCTGCAAATCCGGCCCGCAGCAGCGGGCGACCGGCTCCAGCAAGGCGCAGGTTGCGGACGAGAACCGCGCCTTCGTGCAGGCGCTGCGCGAGGAGCTCGAGGCGCTGTCGCACATCCAGGCGGTGCTGGGCTGGTATGCCGCCACCCAGGGCGAGACGCCCATCGGCAAGCTGACCTACATCGGCCACGACCGGCTCTTCCGCAAGACGGCGCTGGACGCGGTGGCGGCGGCGGAGCAGCAGCCTGGCCTGGGCCGGCCCGAGGCGTTGGCGCTGCGCTTCGTGCGCCGCGCCCTGACCGGCGAGATCGTCCGCCTGGCCACCGCCGGCTTCACCGACGAATTCCGCCACGCCGAGTCCTCCGCCACCGTCACGCTTCCCTGGAACGACAAGCCGGTGGCCTACAACGATTTGCAGAACCTGATCGCGCAGGAGGGCGATGCGCAGCGCCGCGCCCAGGCCTTCGCCGCCATGAATGCGGTGCGGGTGCAGAGGCTGAACCCCATCCTCGTGCGCAAGGAGCAGGCGGCGCAGAAGGCGGCCCACGACACGGGCTTCGCCGATTACGTCTCGCTCTCGGAAGAGCTGCGCAGCGTGAAGCTCGACCCGCTCTTGCTGCAGGGCGTGACCTACGTGAAGGCCACCGACGCGATCTTCCGCAAGACGCTCGACCGGGTCGCGCGGGAAGAGCTGGACACGCCGCGCGAGAATCTTCGAGTATCCGACCTGGGTCGGCTGTGGAAGGCGCCGCGCCTCGCCGCCTTCTTCGACAAGCAGCTCGAGCTCAAGGCGCTGCTCTCGTTCCTCTCCGGCATCGGCCTTGACCTGCGCACAGCCAAGGGGACCGAGGTGCGCGTCGACGACAGCCTGAATCCCAAGAAGGTCCCGCGCGCCTTCGTGGAGCCGGTGGATGCGCCGGGCGACGTGCGCCTGTCGGTGAAGCCGGTGGGCGGGCTCGACGACTACGAGACGCTCTTTCACGAGGCCGGCCACGCCGTCCACTTCGCCAACGCCACCGTCGCGCCAAGGGAGCTGGTCACCCAGGGCTACGGCGCCCCCACCGAGGCGTTCGGCGAGTTCTTCCGGCACGCCTTCTCCGACCCGCACTGGCTCCTGCGCTACCGCGCCTTCCTCGAGGCGCAGGGCCGCCGCCCGCCGTCCGACTCCGACCTCGCCGCCATCCTGCGCTCGCTGGCGCTGCGCGAGATGATGTACCTGCGGCGCTACGCCTTCGCCAAGATCGCCTACGAGCTGCGCCTGCACGGGCGGCCCGCCGAGGAGATCGCCCCCGCCCTGGCCCTCCTCCCCGCGCCCGACAAGGCGAAGGGCGACAACCGCGAGCTGTACCGGCAGCTCTTCTCGGTGGCCTACACCTTCGAGCTCGACGACCAGGAGTCGCAGCTCTACCTCACCGACGTGGACGACACCTTCTATTCCGCCGACTATGCGCGCGCCTTCGTGCTGGCGGGCATGATGCACGAAGGAATCCGCAAGCGGTTTGGCGCCGACTGGTACGGCGACAAGGAGGTGGGCCGGTTCCTGCGCGAGCAGCTCTTCGCCCCCGGCACTTCGCTCTCCTCCGAGGACGTGGCCGAGCGCCTGGGTTTCGGCAGGACGGTCGATTTCGCCGCCGCGGCCGCCCGGGCCGAGCGGCTGGTCGCGGAAGCGGACGCCCTGGAGAAGGCGAAGTAAGCTCCGCCCGTGCCCGCGCTGTTCGCTACCTTCCTGCTATTGGCGCTCGCGCTGGAAGCGGCCATCTCCTTCTCCTCGCCGCGCTCGCGCCGCTGGCTCAAATGGCTGCTCGTCCTCGCCCTCCTGGTGGCCTGGATCGCGCTCGGCTTCGCCGTGCGCGAGATCGTCGCGCGGACCTCCGACACGCTGGTGACGCCCGGCGGCGCCCGACAGCCGCGCCTGCTGGAGCAGGCCGCGCGCCAAGGCCGCACGCTCCTGGTCTCGCTGGGCGGCCCCGCCCTTCTCGTGTCCTTGCTCGGCTGGCTCGCCTTGCGGGCGACGCGCCCCAAGCCGCAGTAGAGTTCCTGCATGCAGCTGATGAAGGTCG
>DASRTX010000257.1:0-2261 GCA_035655715.1 Myxococcales bacterium
AAGCCAAGATCAACGGCTTCCCGCACTTCCTCACCGAGATCGACGGACTGGACATCCACTTCATCCACGTGCGGTCCCCGCACGAGGATGCGCTCCCGCTCCTGTTCTGCCACGGCTGGCCCGGCTCGATCGTCGAGCAGCTGAAGATCATCGAGCCGCTGACCGACCCCACCGCGCACGGCGGCCAGGCCTCGGACGCCTTCCACGTCGTGGTCCCCTCGATGCCCGGCTACGGCTACTCCGGCAAGCCGACCACCACCGGCTGGGGCCCTGAGCGCATCGCGCGCGCCTGGGCCGAGCTGATGAAGCGCCTCGGATACGACCGCTACGTCGCCCAGGGCGGCGATTGGGGCGGACAAATAGTTGATCTGATGGGCGCGCAGGCACCTACGGGGTTGATCGGCATCCACACCAACTTCCCTGGTGCTGTTCGAGACGACGTCACAGCGGCGGTCGTGTCGGGGGGCCCGCCGCCGTCCGGTCTTGATGACGAGGAAGCACGCCTCTACGGGAAACTGAAGGGCTTCTGGGAGACAGACGTTGCCTATGCACTTGAGCTGGGGACCCACCCGCAGGCGCTCTACGGACTTGCGGATTCACCCGTCGGCCTGGCCGCCTGGATGCTCGACCACGACTCGACCAGTATGGCGCTGATCGCCCGTGTCTTCGACGGTCAGCCGGAGGGCCTTACCCGAGACGATGTGCTCGACAACATCACCCACTACTGGTTGACGAACACGGGGATCTCTTCGGGACGTCTCTATTGGGAAAACAAGTTGTCCTTCTTCGGCCCGAAGGGCGTCTCCGTTCCGGTAGCGGTGAGCGTCTTTCCTGACGAGCTCTATCAGGTGCCGCGGAGTTGGGCAGAGCAGGCCTATCCCAACCTCATCCACTACAACCGACTGCCCGTGGGCGGGCACTTCGCCGCATGGGAGCAGCCGGACCTCTTCACAGAAGAGGTGCGCGCGGGCTTGAGATCTCTGCGCAAGGCCCAGGTGCCTGCACCGCGTAGCTCCTGACCGACCCCGGCGGCTTCAGAGACATGATCCGTTGTCCCTGAAGCCGCCTTGTGTCTCAGAGCGGCCCACTACGAGACACCGGCAGGCCGCTCGTCGCTGCGCAAAGGTAAGCCCACCCTGGCCCGGCTCGAACGGGCTGCCTCCCTCTCCAACTGCGGCCGAGGTCCGGGGGTGCGGAACCTCGACTAGGGCGGGGCCGGAATCAAGGCTACGGACCTCGTCCACCGTTCCGAAAGCCTCGGAGTATCCCTGAGCGGCCCATTCACGGCGACTTGGCGAGCTTGCGGAGCCGTTTGAGCGTGGCGCTTTCGGCATGCACCAGCCCACGTCATCCTGATCATCGCCGCCACCGTTTCCTGGTTTTGCGACGATCAGCAGGACACAGGCCCTATGCGGTCGCGGCGGCGGCCGGCGGCATGTCGTAGGTGATCCACATGGTGCGCGTGGCGTGCTGGTCGTACTTGCCGCGGCCGCGATAGTTGTCGTCCGCCGTGATCCAGCGGACCAGTGACCAGCCGTTCTCTCCGGCAAGGCGAGCCAGCTCCCGCAAGAGCAGGTCGGCTGCGCCGCCACCCCGACGGGTGGGATCGACGAACAGGTCATCGAGGTAGCAGCCCACCGACGCCGACAGCGGCCGGGCGAACGGCCGGTAGTGCGCCAGCCCGACGAGCTTGCCCTCGCCCTCCTCGACGACGAGGCCCTGTACTTCGTGTTCCGGGTCTTGGAGCCACGACCACACTTGCGCGGCCATCTCATCGCTCTGCTTCGCCTTGTAGAAATCTGCATAGCCGCGGTAGAGCACCCGCCACTGGGCGAAGTCCTCGCCACGAATGGGACGTACGTTCAGGCTCTTTTCGGGGTCCTCGACGGTCACGCCGGGAGCCTATGGTGCCGGGCTCAAGTCGGGGCCTCATAGCCCTGAAGCCGCCTTCAAGGACACGGGGTCGAGTCGTTCGGTGGTTCAGGGGCGGTATGCGTCTCGACGGTGATCGATGTCGAGCACGTAGACGATGCTGTTTGCGTCGTCGATGCGGTAGCGCACGCGGTACTCACCCCTTCGCGCGCGCCACTGGCCCGCGAACGGTGCGCGCAGTGGTGCAGCGACACGGTGTGGATCCTCTGCCAATGGGCCGAACAGGAACTCGACGCAGGCTGTGGCCGCGGACTCCGGCAGGCGCTCAGCCAGTTGTCGTGCGGCCGTGCGGGTCACGACGACCCGGAAGCTCACTCGGTCGATCCGGA
>DASRTX010000258.1:0-6540 GCA_035655715.1 Myxococcales bacterium
CCTGACCAGCGGCCTGCGCGGCCGCTGCGCGACGCCCAGCTCCTCGGCGGCGAGGTCGGCGCCCAGCAGCGCCACCTTGACCATCCTGGCCGCGAGCTCGCGCTTCAGCGCCGGATCGGCCTCGGCATAGCCGGGCGACTGCAGCAACAGGGCGCGCACCGCCTGCCGGGCGGCGTCCACCACTTCCGGCGGCCGGCCCGGCGCGACCGGGGCGGCGGCGACCGCGGCGGTCACGACGGCGCCTCTGCCTGCCAGCCCTCGGCAGCCTGCACGACCGCATCGAGCCGGCCAATCGGCGCGTCGCCGCTCTCGATCGCCTTTGCGTTGTCGGCGAGCCACGCCACGATCGCGTGCGCAATCGCCGCGCGCGACAGGTGGGGCCGCGGCACGACCTGCCGCCCCAGCACCTCCTGCGCATGCACCTCGATGATGGCCCAGGGGCCACCGCCGCCCAGCGCGCGCGAGATCTCCACGTCCGCCAGCAGCTGCAACGAAAGCCGCACGTGGGCCACGATGTCGCGCGCCGCGTACGCCGCCATTCCGGCGCAACGCAAGGTTAGCTCGGCCGCGAGATCGCGCGCAGCCAGGCTGGCGCGCACCACCAGGTCGCCGATGGGCCGCGTGGTGGAAGCGCGCCCGATCTCCACCAGCGCGGACACCAGGCCTGCAAACAACGGCTGCACCTCGCTGCCGTCGGGTCGCGCCGGGTCGCCGAAGATCTGCGCGTACAGCTCGCGGCGCTCGTCCGCGGTGAAGCGCTCGTGGCGCCCGCGCCAGTAGGCCCCCAGCCGATCCGCGGCACGCTCCAGCGGCAGGATCAACGTCCCTTTCATCAACCCGTCCGCCAGCGCCTCGACGAACGGCGGCAATCCCGCCTGCTCCACCTCCCAGGTCCAGAAGAGGACCGACGCCACCCGCAACAGGCCGCCGTCGATGCGGCCCCCCGAGACCGGCGGCAGATCGATGGCATCCAGCGCGCCCCGGCCGAAGCGCCGCGCCGCCTCCACCGCGTGGAGCGCGAGCATGCGGTCACAGGCATCCAGCCCGAGCCGCGTCGGGGCGGCCGCGATCATTTCTTCGAACGCTCCTGCGCCGCCGCCATCTCGTCCGGCGAGGCCATGCGCTCGAGCGGGAAGGTCTCGCTCTTGAAGCGGACCAGCACCGAGCCGGAGAGGTTGGCGTGCGCCTTCAGCTTGTCGTCGCTCTGCCCCGCGGTGCGGGCATGGGCGGTGGTGACGCGCGTGTTGATGGTGTCGGACGACGAGCCGCTGGTGCCCCAGAAGCTGCTGTCCTCGGAGTGCGCGGCGTCAAAGTGCGTCTGGGTGTCGTCGCGGCTGGACTCGGCCTCGGTGTGCACCTTCGACTCGGCCGTGACGTCGAAAAGCACCGAAGCCTTGATCTCGCCCTCGGTGACGACGATGCGGTTGATGCCCATCATCACCATCGACGCGATCTGCTGCTGGCGCTGCTTCGCCATCTTCAGCTGCGCCGACTCCATCAGCTTCTGCTCCTGCTCCTCGTCGTCCACCGCCAGGTCCTGCGTCAGCCCGAGGAAGTTCTTGAAGTCGGGCTTGTCCTTGTCGTCGACGTTGTCCTGCATCGCCAGCTTGCCGTCCTCGATCTTGAGGGCGCTGGGGAACTTGTCGCGCAGGAAGCCGCGCGCCTGGTCCGGCGTCACGTGGTCGCGGGCGAATTCGGGCGTGCTCTTGACCACCGCCTCCATCAGCTTCGAGTACGCCTCCATCTGCTGGATGGAGCTCCTCACGATGGAGGTGTAGACGCCCTCGATCAGGCCGGAGACGAACTTGGGGAAATCTACCGTGTCGACGAAGCGCTTGAAGACGTCGGGGGCAGCCTGGGCGGCGGGGCCGAACGGCGGTGGCTGCTTCTTTCTCGGGTCGTCGGCGAGGGCGGCCGCCAGTGGGACTTCGCCGGAATCCGTTCCGCGCTTCGCAGCCTCGGCAAGCTGGGGATGGCCGGCCAGCGGGTCGCAGAGGTACGAGAGCACTTTCACCATCCGGTTGGCGAGCGCGTCCTGCTCGTGCCGGGGGAGCTTGTCGAAGGACTCGGAGGCGAGCAGCGTCTCGTGCACGTAGCGCCGCACCCCGTCGGGGCCGGCGTGGCGGAGCTCCTCGATGGCCTGGGGAGTGATCATTTGGCGGCGCCTTTCTGGGCTGGCGTTGAGGTCGGCTGGGCGCGCTGGTTGAGCAGCGACATGCCGCCGCTATCGACCATCTTCTCCAGCGGGAAGGTTTCGGACTTGAAGTTGAGCTGGACGTCCCCCGAGAGCTGCGCCTTGAGCGACGCCTTGGATTCGCTGGTGTCGTCCACGGCGCTGCCCACGGTGGTGCTGTGCGCCTGGCTGGCGGAGAACCCCCCTCCCGCGGCGCCCCAGGGGCTCCAGGCGGCAGCCGCGGCAGCCTCGGTGGACGACGACGATTGCTCGTCGTGCATCTCCGCCTTGGCGCCGCGCTTGGCCTGGTCGCTGGCCTGGATGTCGAACACCACCTTGGCGTTGATCTTCCCGTTGGTGATGACAATGCGGTTGATTCCCAGCAGCACCATGGTGGCCATGAGCTGCTGGCGCTGGCGCGCCATCTCCAGCTTGGCGGCGTTGACGAGCTGGAGCTCGGCGTTCTCGTCCGAGAGATCCACGCCGGAGAGGCCGAACTCCTTGCCGACGTCGATGCCCTTGTCCTCGGCGCCTTCCCGCAGGGCAAGCTTCGCCGTGTCGCCGCTGGTGTCGATCTGCACGATCGACGGGTAGCGCTGCGCGATCTGGTCGCGCACCTGCGCGTCGGGGATGTGATCGGAGGCGAACTGGTCCACGCTCTTGGACACCGCCGCCAGCATCTCGGCGTATGCCCGCATCTGCTGGATGGAAGCGTCCACCACCGCGTTGAAGACGCCCTTCACCAGCCCGGAGACGAAAGCGGGAAAGTCCACCTTCTGCACCAGCTGGCCGAAGCCCTCGATGCCCTGCTTCATTCCCTTCGCGTCGAAGGCCACCTGGCCCGGATCCTTGGCCAGGCGTTTCTTCAGATCATCGACCGGATCCGAAGCCAATGCCTTTGCGCGGGCGGGCGAGGAGCCGGGGTCGAGCCAGGCCGGGTTGGCCAGAAAGCGGGACACGTTGACCATGTCGTGCGCGAGCTGCGCCTGGGCGTCGGGCGCGAGGTTCCTGTACGCGGCGGACTCCTCGAGGACGCCGCGCACCGCCGACCGGACGTGATCCAGCTCTGGCTTGTCCACGGCGCGCCCGCCCTAGTGCGCCGGCGCCGGCGCGGTTGCCGGCGGGGCGGCTGGAGGCGCGGCGGCCTGTGGCGCCTGGCCGGGCGGCGGCGTGGCGCGCCCGGCTCCGGCCTGCGCCTGGTTGAGGCGGGCAAGCTGGTCGGTGTTGACCATCTTCTCCAGCGGAAAGGTCTCGCTGCGGAAGTTGATCGCCACTTCGCCCATCATCTGCCCCGAGGCCTGCAGCGACGCGGTGGTGTCGCTGTGCACTTCCGAGGTCACCTTGACGTTGGGGGCGGTGACGCGCTGGTAGTCGCCCTGGACGTAGTTCCAGGTGCCGGCGCCGTCCTTCCACTGCCCCGTGCCCTGGTCGCCGGCCTTCTGCTCCACGGTGGTGTCGCCGAGGTTCTGGTAATCGTAGTCGGAGGCTTGGGTGGTCTTCTGGTCGCTGGCGGAGAACTGGAAGCGCATCTTGGCGTTGATGCGGCCGTCGGTGACCACGATGCGGTTGATGCCCATCAGGATCACCGTGGCGAGCAGTTGCTGCCGTCCCTTGGCCACCTCGTCGCGGGCCGCCGGCACCAGCGTCTGCTGGATGGTGTCGTCGTCCAGGCTGTCCACCGCCTCGGGGAGGCCCAGATCCTTCTGGAAGTTGGGAAGCTCCGAGTCCTCGGCGCCCTGGCGCATGGTCACGTGCGGGTCGCCCTGCGAGGTGTCGAGCTGGAAGGTCTGCGGGTATTTCTTGACCAGGAAGTCCTTGGCCTGGTTCTGGCTGACGTTCTCGTCGCGGAACTCGTTGAGCGACTGCGCCACCGACTTCACCATGTCGGCGTACGCGTTCATCTGCTCGATGCTGGACTTGACGATGGAGTGGAAGGTCCCCTCGATCAAGCTGGCCACGAAGGCGGGGAAGTTGATCTCCTTCACCATCCGCGCCGCCTCGGTCACGCCGGTGCGCACGCCTTCGCCGAGCTGCGGCTGCCGCGAGCTCGCCGTGCCGGTCTCGCCGGCCAGCGCGTAGACGTCGGCAGGCGGCCGGCCCGGCCGGGCCGCCAGGGCGGCCACGATCTCGGCGGTATGGCGGAGCACCTCCTCGCGTTTGTGCTGCGGCATGGCCAGCAGCGCGGAGTTCGTGCCCAGCTTGGTCTTGAGCTGGCGGTCGATCTCGCGCCTCTCGTTCGCGGTCAGGGTTGGCATCGCCGGCTCCTCTCACTGCATCGCGGCTGCGTAGGGATCGTCCGGGACGCTGCGCGAACGCGAAGGGGCCCGCTCGTAGCCGGTGGGCCGGAAATAGAGCGTGAGCCGGCTGCCCGTCTGCGGGCTGACGCGCACGCTGACCACCGAGATCTGGCCGCAGGTCTCGGCGCCTTCGTCCAGGCTCATGGCCTGGATCCAGTTGCGCAGGGCGCGCTGCGAGTCGGGCCGCTGCGCCAGGTGCATCTGGATCAGGCCGTGCATCTCGCGCGGCGGATCGGCGATGGCGGGAAGCAGGATCTCCAGCTTCATCTCCATCCCGCGCGAGGTCTCGCGCAGCGCCAGCACCACCGAGCCCTCCGGCAAGGTGAAGCGGCCGCCCAGGATCAGCCCCACCGCCGTGAGCAGGCCGGGAAGCTGGTGGCCGATCCCGAGGCGGTTCATCAGCGGCTCGAGATCGAGCAGCCGCAGATCGCCGCGGTGGAAGAAGTAGATCCGCTGTGCTCCCTGCGCGCGACCGGCCGCGATGGAGGTGAAGATGGGCTGCAGCTTCGGCAGGCACGACAGCGCCACCCGCGACGCGTGCTGCAGATTCGGCGGCAGGTCGTCGAGCCCGCCGTCCGGCAGCTCGTAATAGACCTTGGCCTCGTGCAGCCCGCCTTCGTCGAACCCGGCGCCGAACCAGGCGCCGAACCGCGCGCCGCCGTGGACGCGCCCCGAGCGCCATGGCTCGGAGCGCTCGTCGAACCAGGCCAGCGCCTGCCGGCCGTAGTTCTGCTGCACCAGGCGCCGCATTTCGCGGCTCACCTCCTGCTGCCGCGCTCCGGGCGTGGCCAGCGGTCCCAGCGGCTCCATGTCGAGCCGCAGGGTACCCGCGGCGATCTCGGAGAAGGAGTGCTCGATGGGCATGGACCCCGGCGCCAGCGCGTTCCGCCCGTAGCGCGGATCGCCCGCGGGCAGCTCGAAGCTGCGGTCGAGCAGCCCTCCGATGCTGTCGACCGGGTTGCTGGTGCCGAGGCGGCGCGCCGCCACCGAGAGGCGGCGCCGCGCGACCTGCGAGGCGGGAATGATGGCCATGGCAGGCTCCTGGTCAGGCCTTGGCCGGGATCTGCGCCGGACCGAGGTTGCCCACCTTCGCCATCGCATCGCGAATCGCGTCGAAGCCCGCCGCGCCGTTCCCGTTGAACATCGCCGGGATGGTGGGCTGCTGCGTGACCGCCACCGGCTCGGCGTACCGGTCCACCGTCGCGTCGCCCGTGCCGTTGACCGCCAGCCACTTGTCGACGTTGTTCGAGAGCTTGAGGATGAGCCTCTCGTCGTCGGTGGCCGGAACCGCCGCCACCAGGAACCTGACCTTGCTGGAATCGGAACCCGACAGCTCGGGCCCCTTCTCGGCCAGGAACTGGATGATCTGCGAGCCGGTGGTGGCCATGGTGCGCTGGCGGACGCCGTTGACCGGCCCGCCCAGGTAGAGGGCCGAGACGCGCTCGATGAGCTGGTTGTAGTCGCGCACGCCGTAGGCGTTGAGCACGTCGGCGAAGGAGAGCATCCTCTTCACGTCCTTCACCAGCTTCTGCAGCTCCACCGCCGCGAAGTGCGCCGCGCCGTAGCCATGCAGCGAGAGGTTGACGGCCAAGTCGCGGGCGTTCTTGAAGACGTACTCGTTGGTGACCACCAGCCGCTCGGCGGTGGACTGGCGGTTGATCAGGTTGACGCCGGAGAGGAAGCGGATCCACAGGTCGCTGAACTCGCGATTCGGCATCGGCTCGTCCACCGAGCCCTGGGCAAGGCCGAAGGCGCGCGCGTAGAGGCCGCGCCGCTCCATCTCGGTGAGCCGGTCGGGGGCTTCCTTGAAGTAGTCGTAGAGCGCGTCGCCGGCGGTGCCGCGCGAGACCGGCACCATGCCGCTCATGAATTGCTCCACCACCTTGTCGGCCACCGCGAAGAACTTGAGGTCCTCGAGCATGGCCGCGAAGTAGACCGCCGAGAGCGCGCTCACGTTGTCGGCGATCACGTCGGCCTGCGATCCCTCCTCCAGGTCGGGCAGGTCGATGTCGGTGGCCGAGAACCGGCCCTGCAGCGTCTTGCCGAGGATGGCGGAGAGCGCGTCGCCGA
>DASRTX010000259.1:0-3456 GCA_035655715.1 Myxococcales bacterium
CGACGTGCTGCAGGCGGACGGAGGCACGCGGACGGCGGCCATCACCGGCGCATACGCCGCAGTGGGCATCGCGCTGCGCCGCATGCAGCGGGACAAGGCGCTGCGGGCGCCGGTGGCGGCGGTGAGCATCGGCATCATCAACGGCCAGGTGCTGCTCGACCTCGACTACGACGAGGACTTCGCCGCCGAGGTGGACATGAACGTGGTGGGCAACGCCGCCGGCGAGCTGTTGGAGGTGCAGGGGACGGCCGAGAAACGGCCCTTCTCGCCGGCGCAGCTGGCGGCCATGGTGGCCACGGCGCAGAAGGGGATAGCCGAGCTGCACCAGAAGCAGCTCGCAGCCATCGCGCAGGCGTTCGTGAAGTGAAGCTGCTGGTCGCCACCACCAACCCGGGCAAGCTGCTGGAGATCCGCGAGATCCTCGGCCCGGTGGCGCTGGAGCTGGTGACGCTACGCGAGCTGTCCTTGCCCGCGCCGGACGAGACCGGGACCACCTTTCACGACAATGCGGCAGAGAAGGCCACCACCTGCGCGCTCCAGAGCGGCCTCTGGTCGCTGGGGGACGACAGCGGGCTCTGCGTGGACGCTCTGGACGGCGCGCCCGGCGTCTACAGCGCGCGCTACGAGGCCACCGACGAGAAGCGGCGGGAGAAGCTCCTGCGCGCGCTTCAGGGTGTTCCCCAAGGTCGGCGCGGGGCCCATTTCTTCTGCGCCGTGGCGCTGAGCACGCCCGACGGGAAGCGGGTCTTCAGGGCCGACGGCCGCGTGGACGGCACCATCGCCCTGGCCGGGCGGGGCACCAACGGATTCGGCTACGACCCCCTCTTCCTGCCCGAGGAGACGCCGGGGAGGACGTTGGCGGAGCTCCTTTCGGAGGAGAAGAACCAGCTCAGCCACCGCGGCCGCGCCCTCGCCCGCCTGCGCCCCGTGCTGGAGCGCCTGGCCCGCGACGGCACGCCCTGACCCGCTTGCGCCGCAGGGACAAACGTTGTACTTCCGGGCGGCTCCAGCGGGGCGTAGCGCAGCCTGGTAGCGCGCCTGCCTTGGGCGCAGGAGGTCGGAGGTTCGAATCCTCTCGCCCCGACTTCAAGTGGCGCGCCCAGCAGGACTCGAACCTGCGGCATCCAGCTTAGAAGGCTGGCGCTCTATCCAGCTGAGCTATGGGCGCGTGCCTGGCATTCTTCGGTCCAGTCCGCCGGACCGTCAAGGCCGGCTTGCGCGAAGGCCCCGGACGTTGTACTTCCTCCGCCCCTTACAGTGGGCAGGGCGTGGAGGTCGTAGAGGAAAACACGGTGGCTGTAGTTCAATGGTAGAACACTGGACTGTGACTCCAGGGGTTGCGGGTTCGAGTCCCGTCAGCCACCCCAACCTCACTTGACGGTCGCGTGCGGGCACGATACACAGCGCGGCCTTTGCCGGCAGGACCTGACGGGAGCGTAGCTCAATTGGCAGAGCAATGGACTCTTAATCCATAGGTTGAAGGTTCGATTCCTTCCGCTCTCACTCCTGACCCCCGGTCCTCAGCGAGGATCGGGGGTTGTCGCTTCGGAAGAGCGAATTGCCCGGCCAGCGCGCATGGCACGCCTTGCCCCTCCCTGATAAACCTCCACACACCGGGAAAGCGGAAGCCGGCGAGGAGGGTTCGGGATGCTCTCCGATTTGCAGCTCGGCAGCGCGCGGCGCCTTGCCGTGTTCGTAGCCAGCCTGGGCTCCGCTTTGGCCGTGCGCGCCGAGTCAGGTCCGGCTGCCGGCCCTGCGCCCGCGAACAAGCCCACGCCCCACCCGGCCGCCAGCTACGACACCTTCCGCGAGACCGCATCCGTGCCCGTCTTCGAGGATCTCCAGGACCTGCTCAAACGCGGCAAGATCCGCGTCGCCGTCACCTACAGCAAGACCCACTACTTCGTGGACAAAGGTCAGCAGCGCGGCTTTGCGTACGAGAACGTGGTCGAGTTCGAGAAGTTCCTGCGCAAGCGGCATCCCCCCCGCAAGCGCGGCGCTCCGATCTCCATCGTGTTCATGCCCGTTCCTCGCGACGAGCTCCTCCCCATGCTGATGGACGGACGGGCCGACCTGGCGGTGGCGAACCTGACCGTCACGCCGGACCGGCAGGTGCTGGCGGACTTCACCGTGCCGCTCTACTCGGACACCCGCGAGGTGCTGGTGACGGGGTCGGCCGTCCCCCAGTTGGCCTCGATCGATGATCTCTCCGGCCGCGAGGTGGTGGTCCGTGGCAGCAGCAGCTTCCGCGAGCACCTCGACGAGCTCAACCTCCGGCTGGCCGCGGCGGGCAAGCCGCCCGTCCGCCTGGTGCTGGCGGACGAGCATCTCGAGACCGAGGATCTCCTGGAGATGGTGAACGCCGGGCTCATCGAGGCCACGGTCGCCGACGACTACATTGCCACGCTCTGGAAGTCGATCTTTCCCGGGTTGCAAATCCACGCGCAGGCGCCCATCGCCGGCAAAGGCACCATCGCATGGGCGGTCCGCAAGGGCACGCCCCGGCTCCTTGCGGAAGCAAACGCATTTCTCAAGGCCCACCGGGTTGGAACGGCATTCGGGAACGTGCTGCGAAGCCGCTATCTCCACGACCCCTTCTGGGCGCGGCGGGCCATGGACGAGCGCGGGGTCCGGAGGTTCGAGGAGCTGGTGAAGCTCTTCCAACGCTACGGCGAAGAGTACCGGTTCGACCACCTGCTGATCCTCGCACAGGCCTACCAGGAGTCGCGGCTGGATCAGAATTGCAAGAGCGCTGCCGGCGCGCTGGGCGTCATGCAGGTCCTTCCCACCACGGGTGCCAGCATGAAGGTCGGGGACATCAAGAGGCTGGAGCCCAACGTGCACGCCGGGGTGAAGTACCTGCGCACCGTCATCGACAAGTACTTCTCCGATCCGGCCATCGGGGATCTCGATCGGACGCTGCTCGCGTTCGCCGCCTACAACGCGGGCCCGCGGCGCATCCAGACGCTGCGCACCAAAGCGGCCCGGCGTGGGCTGGATCCGAACGTCTGGTTCGGGAACGTCGAGGTGATGGCGTCCCAGGTGATCGGGACGGAGACGGTCCACTACGTCTCCAACATCTCCAAGTATTACCTCGCCTATCGGATGATCGAGAGCAGGCGCGGCGAGAAAAAGGCGGCAGCGGCGGCGAGATGACCCCGCGTAGCCGTGCGGCTTCCGGTTGGCCCAGGGTGTCTGACACCTGCTTGCCTTGCCGGGCGTACCTGTCATGCTCGCGCTGCGGGAAGCGCCACGCAGGGGGCAACCGTGCTCGGGTCCGCCATTCTCGACGTCGCCATCGGCCTGATCTTCGTCTATCTGCTGCTGAGCCTGATCTGCTCGTCTTGCGCCGAGGGCATCGAAAGCATCTTCAAGCAGCGCGCGAAGTTCCTGGAGGCCGGAATCCAGCGGATGCTCGGCGACCTGGCCGGCCGCTTCTTCGGCCACGCGCTCATC
>DASRTX010000260.1:0-4134 GCA_035655715.1 Myxococcales bacterium
GGGGCTGGAAGTATTCCAATATGCCCTGGGCGCTGATCTGACGCTCGCCGGTGAAGGCCTCCAGGGCGTCGGGCCAGGGCTTCGACTGGCCCATCTTCAGCATGGCTTCGAACTTGGCCCCGACCTGCTTGTTTCCGTACACGGAGCATCGGTTGAGCGGGCCCGTCCAGCCCGCCTGACGGCAGGCGGCGCGGTAGAACTGAAACTCGTAGATCCGGGCCAGGAAGTAGCGCGTGTAGGGCGTGTTGCCGGGCACGTGGTACTTGGCGCCGGGATCGAAGTCCTGCTCGCTGCGCGCCGTCGGCGCGGCGATGCCCTGGTACTTCGTCCGCAGCGCCCACCAGGCCTTCTCGTAGTCGGCCGGCGCGGTCTTGCCGCTGAACACGTCCCACCGCCACTGGTCGATCAGCTTTCCGAAGGGGAGGAAGGCCACCTTTCCGAGCGCGCGCTTCATCTGCACGTTGATGACCGCCTTGTCGCCGTTCTGCACCGAAGGCACGAGGCCAAGCTGCTTCAAGTAGCCGGGCGTCATCGAGAGCACCAGCGAGTCGCCGATGGCCTCGTGGAACCCGTCGTTGGCGCCGTTCTGGTAGAGCGCCGGCAGCTTGTAATAGGCGTGGAAGTAGTAGTCGTGCCCCAGCTCGTGGTGGACGGTGGTGAGATCTTCTTCGCGCGGCGGGTTGGGGATGCACATCTTGATGCGCAGGTCGTCGGCGAAGGTCACGTCCCAGGCGCTGGCGTGGCAGACCACGTCGCGGTCGCGCGGCTTGACCAGCATCGACCGGTCCCAGAACGTCTGCGGCAGCGGATCCAGGCCCATCGAGGTGAAGAACGCCTCGCCCGTCTTCACTACTTTCTGCGCATCCCACTTCTGGGCCGCCAGCGCTCCCTCCACGTCGAGGTTGGCGACGCCCTTGAAGGGCTCCACCAGCGGATAGACGTTCTCCCAGTCCTGGGCCCACATGTTGCCGAGGAGGTGCGCGGGGATGGGCTTGCCGTCCGGCACCTTGTCCTTGCCGTACGCCTTCTGCAGCTGCCCGCGCACGTAGCAGTGGAGATCGTCGTAGAGGGGCTTCACTTGCTGCCAGAGGCGGTCGGTGTCCTGCTCGAACTGGTCCGGCGTCATGTCGTAGCCGGCCCGCCACATGTCGCCCATGTTGGCGAAGCCCGCGCCGCGCGCGGCCTCGTTCTGCAACTCCACGTAGCGCGCATAGCGCGGCCGCTGCTCGCGCGCGGTGTCGTGCCACGACTTCCAGGCGTCGAGCAGGTCGTCGTAGTTGCGGCTGCGGTCGACGATCTTCTCCAGATCCTCGAGGTCGCGGCCCTTCCCGTCCTTGGCGGCGCCGTAGTAGCCCTCCAGCCGGGCGGCGAGCGAGGTCATCTCCAGCCGCTTCGCCGGATCCTCCAGCACCGGGCTCGAGATGCGCAGCAGATAGAGCATGCGCGCCGTGTCCTCATCGAGCTGCATGCCCTTGAACTTCGCCGCCGTCTTGGCCGCGTCGGTGAGATAGGCGAGCACGCGTTCGTTGGCGCCCGCAGCGTTCCGTTCGGTGTCCGCGGTGATGTAGGTGTTCTTGATCCAGTCGGCGGTGGAGGACTCGACGTAGAGGCGCTTGAGGTCGTCGTTCACCTTGGCGACGAACGCCTTGGGATCGGCGGCGGCGGGCTGCTGCACCTGGGCGCTGCTGCTGGCGGAGGGTGTTTGTCCTGGCCCGGCCGGCGCGCAGGCACAGAGCGCCGCGGCGGTGGCAGGGACGATGAAGTTTTTCATGGCGGCGCAGGCTACTTGAACAGCGTGCCGAAGCGCCAGCGCTCCCGTGCGCCGCGCAGCAGCGACGCGGCGGTCTCGCGCGCCGCGCTGAGCGGGTTGCTGGTTGCGGGCGCGTCGGCGGTGCGGAAGAAGATGTCGGCGGTCCCGCCCTCGGGCACGGCGGAGAAGAAGGGCAGGAAGGAATTGCCCGCGTGCGTGAGCCCCTGGTAGTCGCCGAGGAAGTACGCCGGTCCGTCCACCAAGGGCGCTGCCTGGATGTCGTAGGAAGCGCCGACCATCGACTCGGTCCAGTGGGCGCCGCCGTCGGTCGAGACCGCGAGCCACTGCGTTGCGAGCAGGTGCGCCGCGTCGGCCGGGGAGTCATTGCGAAAGTCGTTATAGAGGACGCCCACGCGTCCGTCCGCAGCCACGTTCACCACCGGCGTGAACGCCTGGGTCCCCGGAGCGCCGTTGAGCTGCGCCGCCGCCGACCAGGTCTGCCCGCCGTCGATGCTCCTGGAAAAAGCGATGCCGTCGCGCTGGAAGCTGGAAAACCGCGCGTCTTCCCAGACCACGTAGATGGAGCTGCTGTCGGCGGCGATGCTGGGCACGATGCTGCCGGCGCGGATGCCGCGGCCGTTCTTGGGATCGACGGGGCCGACGAACTCCATGCTGTCGATGGAGATTGCGGGCAGCGGCCAGGTGACGCCGCGGTCCGGGGAGCGGAGGATCTGCAGCGTGGCGACCGGGTTGGGACCGCTGTTCTGGGTGATCGCCACCACCAGCGCGACCAGGGCGCCGCCGGGCAGCGCGACGATCTGGTTGCCGATGGTCTGGGCGTTGGGCCCGGGGTCGTAGATGGCCCGGGCGGCCTCCCAGCTGTCGCCGCCGTTGGTGGTGCGCGCGAACCAGGCCGGACCCGTGCCCTGCGGATCGTTCGGCGCGCTGGCCCTGGTGAGCCGGTCCCAGATCGCGTAGGCAAACTTCGCGTCGAAGGGATCGGCGGTGACGGTCTCCTTGTCATCGCCGATGTCCGGACTGGTGTCCTGGATCAGCGCCTGGGGAAGCTCCCAGGATCGCCCGCCGTCCTTCGAGCGGCTCACCAGCATGGCCTGGTTCGGCGAGTTGGCGTCGAAAGCATAGGTGATCTGATACGCGGTGCCGTCGGGCGCGATACTCACCCACGGGTCGGTGGCGCGCTGGTAGGTGCCGCCGCTGCAGAGCGTGAACTTCGCGGTGCTGGGAGTCCAGGTGTGGCCGCCGTCGAAGCTGGCGGCGGAGACGATTCCGTTGGCTCCGCCGTTCGACCATCGATCCTGTTGCCATGCGCCGATCAGGTGCAGCGGGTCGGTGGGATCGGCAGCGACGGAAGGCTCCACTTCCACGTCGCGGGTGATGGTCCCGCCGCGGGCCGCTCCTCCACACGTGTTGCTCCAGGGCGCCTTGCCCGACACCGAGACGAGACCGGGGATGCCGCTGGAGATGGGAGGCGAATCCGGCGGGTCTCCACAGGCCAGTGCGCAGGCAGCGAAGCCGACCGCCAGGTGACCGATGCGCACGGCCTTCGACGGTATCACGACTCGCCGGTGGTAGAACGGCGCGCATGACCCTCGACGACGGCGTGGTCACCGACTTCCAGGATCGCATGACGTACGGCGGATACTTGCAGCTGGACAGGCTGCTCTCGGCGCAGGCGCCGCTCTCCAGCCCGCCGCACCACGACGAGATGCTCTTCATCATCCAGCACCAGACCAGCGAGCTGTGGTTCAAGCTCATCCTGCACGAGCTGCGTGCGGCCATCGCGCTGGTGCGGCGCGACGAGCTTTCGCCCAGCTTCAAGATCCTCGCGCGGGTCAAGCACGTGCAGGCCCAGCTCATCTCGCAATGGGCGGTGCTGGCCACGCTCACGCCCAGCGAGTACGGCGAGTTCCGGCACGTGCTCGGGCCGGCCAGCGGCTTCCAGTCGCTCCAGCACCGCCTGATCGAGTTCATCCTCGGCAACAAGGAGCGCCGCATGCTGGCGGTGCACGAGCAGGATCCGCAGGCGCACGCGCAGCTCCTGGCCGCCCTGGAGGCGCCCACTCTGTACGACGAGTTCCTCCGGCACCTCGCGCGGCGAGGCAAGCCCATCCCGCGGGCGGTGCTGGAGCGCGACGTCACCGAGCCGCACCGCAGCGACGAAGGTGTGCGCGCCGTCATCCGCGAGATCTACGAGAAACCCGCCGAGAACTGGGACGCCTACGAGATGTGCGAGAAGCTCATCGACGTGGACGAGCAGATGGCGCTCTGGCGCTTCCGCCACGTCAAGGTGGTCCAGCGGATCATCGGATGGAAGCGCGGCACCGGCGGGACGGCCGGCGTGGACTACCTCAAGCGGCTGGTGG
>DASRTX010000261.1:0-2943 GCA_035655715.1 Myxococcales bacterium
GATCGAGTCGCATCCGATCCGCACCAGCTTCCTGCAGCGCGCGCCGGGGATCCGCAAGCATTACAGGAGCTACCTGCCGTTCTTCCCGGCGGCGATCGAGGAGTTCGACCTCTCGGGGTTCGACCTCGTGGTCAGCTCCAGCCACTGCGTGGCCAAGGGGGTGATCGCGCCGCCGGACGCCTTCCACCTCTGCTACTGCCACACGCCGATGCGCTACGCCTGGGACCAGGAGCACGCCTACTTCCCCAACCGCCGGGGGATCAAGGCAAGGCTGCGCTCGGTGACCCTCTCCGCCCTGCGCGCCTGGGACGTTTCGTCGGCGGCGCGCGTACACCATTACGTAGCCAACTCCCGTTTCGTGGCGCGGCGCATCCAGACCTACTACGGCCGGCCGGCCGAGGTGGTCCATCCGCCGGTCAGCGTGGAATTCTTCACCCCGGGAGAGGCGAGCGGAGAGGTCAGGAAGTGGGGGGATTACTGCCTGATGGTCTCGGCGCTCGCCCCCTACAAGAAGGTCGAGGTGGCGATGGCGGCGTGCGAAAAGCTGGGCCTGGAGCTGCGGATCGTGGGCGAGGGGCCCGAGCGCGAGCGGCTGGAGGGGATGGCCGGCCCGCGCACGCAGCTCCTCGGCAGCGTCGATCCCGAGGAGCTGCGGGACCTCTACCGGGGGGCCCTCCTCTTCCTCCAGCCGGGGGTGGAGGACTTCGGCATCGCCTCCGTGGAGGCGCTCGCCTGCGGCACGCCGGTGGTGGCCGTGGCCCGCGGCGGCATCCTCGATGTGGTGGACGACGGCCGCCACGGAGTGCTCTATCCGGACTGGGAGGGACCCCAGGCCCTCTGTGACGCGATTGACAAAGCGCGCCGGATGGGATTCAATCCATTGGACCTGCGCGATCGTGCCGAGTCGTTTTCGGTCGTACGATTTACCGATCGCATGAAATCTCTTCTTTCTCGTCGGTTTCCTAATTGAGGGTGCCGCACCTTTGATCCAAGAACGCCACCGGAAGACGGCCGGACTCTATCTCTTCACCGATCTCGCGGCGACGCTCGCAGCGTTCCTCGCCGCCTGGCTGCTGCGTTTCGAGGTCGAGGTCATCCCGGTCACCAAGAACGTGCCGGAGTTCGGCCCGTATCTGCGCCTGGTGCCGATCGTCCTCGTCCTCTGGCCGGTGGTCTTCTACTTCCACGGCCTCTACCAGAGCCGGCGGGGGCGGAGCCGCGTCGACGAGGTGCTCACCATCGTCCTCGCGGTCTTCCTCGCCACCGTGCTGCTCTCGGTGGTGATCGCCTGGTACCGCCCGCCGGCGGCGCCCGGCAGCCACGAGTACTTCACCTACAGCCGCGCCTTCCTGGGCCTTTTCGCGCTGATGGATTTCGCGCTGGTCGCCACCACGCGCATGGTGACGCGCTCGGTGCTGCGGCGCGTGCGCAGCTCGGGGCACAACCTGCAGCGCATCCTGGTGGTGGGCGCCGGGCTGCTGGGCCGCGAGATCACCACCAAGATCCTCGCCCACCGCGAGATGGGCTTCGAGGTGGTCGGGTTCCTGGACGACGATGCGGGCAAGCAGGGCGCGATGGTCTGCGGCGTGCCCGTGCTCGGCACCACGCGGCAGGCCGAAGAGGTGCTCGCGGCGCAGCGCATCGATCAGGTCTTCCTCACGCTGCCGCTGGAGGCGCACAAGAAGATCCTCCAGCTCCTCGACCTCATGGCCCGCGAGTGCGTCGAGATCAAGCTGGTGCCCGACATCCTCCAGTACGCCACCATCAAGGCCGCGCTGGAGGACGTCGACGGCACGCCGGTGATCAACCTCTCGCAGATGCCGCTCCAGGGTTGGAACAGCATGATGAAGCGGACGATGGATCTGGCGATCGCGCTCGCCGCGCTGATCGTGCTGCTCCCCGTCCTGCCGCTGATCGCGCTCGCCATCTGGATCGAGGACCGCGGCCCCGTCTTCTACCGCCAGGAACGCATGGGGCTCGACGGCCGCTCGTTCATGATCGTGAAGTTCCGCTCGATGCGCGTCGACGCCGAATCGACCAGCGGTCCGGTGTGGGCGATCAAGGACGATCCGCGCCGCACGCGCGTCGGCCAGCTCCTGCGCGCGTGGTCGCTCGACGAGCTGCCGCAGATCTGGAACGTGCTCATCGGCGACATGTCGATCATCGGCCCGCGCCCCGAGCGGCCGACGTTCGTGCGCGAGTTCAAGCACAAGATCCCGCGCTACATGCTGCGCCACCGCGTGAAGTCCGGCATCACCGGCTGGGCGCAGGTGCACGGCTGGCGGGGCAACACGTCGATCAAGAAGCGCATCCAGTACGACCTCTACTACATCCAGAACTGGTCGCTCTCGCTCGACTTCAAGATCCTCTGGATGACGCTGCGCTACGCGCTGCGGCTCAACGCCCACTAGGCACCGCTCAGCAAACCCTTATTCCACGGGCTTTTCGCGCGCGCGCCGAAAAATTCTCGGGCGCGCCGCGGCCTCTCTCGTGCCCATCTTCAGACACGGCACTATGCCTTGCGGCGTAAAAACTCTTGACGCCCAAGATCTTGTGGGCGTAACCTAACTGCCATACCACTGCCCCAACGCGGGCATCCATCCGAAAGGAGATTGAAATGGCTGACAGCACGAAGAAGGCCGCCGCGAAGAAAACCGCCGCGAAGAAAGCTCCTGCGAAGAAGGCCACCGCCGCCAAGAAGCCCGCCGCCAAGAAGACCGCGGCCAAGGCTTCGGGCGCCAAGAAGACCAAGACCGTG
Organism: Myxococcales bacterium; assembly: GCA_035655715.1. Taxonomy (GTDB): domain Bacteria; phylum Myxococcota; class Myxococcia; order Myxococcales; family 40CM-4-68-19; genus 40CM-4-68-19. The sequence continues at coordinate 2,759 of DASRTX010000261.1, forward strand.
ACCGCCGCCAAGAAGGCTCCGGCCAAGAAGGCGACGGCCGCGAAAAAAGTCACCGCGAAGAAGCCTGCAGCCAAGAAGCCGGCGGCCAAGAAGACCGCCAAGAAGTCCTGACGAAGTTTCCGACCGGCAGGCTCGAAGAGAGATGTTCAGGAGGCGACGTTCTGGTTCTTTCCGGGGCTCTTGTT
>DASRTX010000262.1:0-4620 GCA_035655715.1 Myxococcales bacterium
CTGAAGCTGGCGCGCGAGGGCGAAACCGATCCGGCGAGGTTCCGACAGAAGCTCTGGGCGCTCGACGTGGAGCTGCTCGGGCTGGTGCTGCGGCGCCAGATCGTGGTCCACGACCTCACGGAGGAGGAGCCGCCTGAGCCGGCCAACCCGGGCCTGGCCTACTACACGTCCGACCGGCGCTTCCTGCTCGAGTTCGCCGGCTCGGCCGAGTACGCGTCCATGCGCGAGCTGATCGAGGACCTCTACGCGGAGGATCCTTTCAGCGCGGGCCGCTTGATCGAGAGCATCCGCTGGGAAGTGCCCACCGAGCTGGAGGAGTCGGCGCGGCGGTGGCGCGACGGCCGGCTGCGCGACGCGGGCGTGCCGGACTTCGAGGAGGCGGTCTCCTTCTACGCGCGCCCGGCCGGACAAAAGGCGGCGCCCGCGCCGCTGGCCAGCGCGGCGCAGGCGCTGCTGGCGCCGCAGCGGCCGCTGCTCGAGACGGCCCTGGATCTCCTCTCCGGCGACGAGCTCGAGCGCGCGGAAGAATCGGTGGTCTACGCTGCCAACGCGGCGCTGGTGGCGAACCGCGTCTCGCTCCAGGACCCGGACGAGGTGCGCGACCAGCTCGCGCAGGCACGCGCGACGCTGTCCCTGGGCCTGGATCTGCTCTCGAGCGGGGACCCGGCGCGTGCCGCGCGCGTGCTGGTGGAGAGCCCCATCCGCGAGGTCTTCCAGGCAGCGATGGGCGAGGCGTACCGGCTGCAGACCCGCGCGCGCACCATCGCCGCCCAGGCGCGCCTGCCGCAGGCGCAGAGCACCACCGTCCTCGACGAGCCGCTGGAGAGCGCGCTGCAGGCCCTGCTCAAGCCGCGGCCCCTCTTCCACGAGCCGGGGCAGCGCCGGCCGCGGGCATTCGGCTCGCGTGCAGACGTGGCGCGGGCCGCCGCCCTGCTGGACGAGGCCGATGCGGAGCTCGCGCTCTTGAAGGCGCTGGAAATCCCGCCGGTGGTCCTGGGCGCCAAGGCGGAGGAAGCCGGCCTGGGGCCCGCGGTGGTCAAGGCCAGCATGGCCCTGCGCTCACTGGTGCAATCCCAGCTCGACGAGCAGCCCTTCTTGCTCCGCGCCGCCGCCGGCGAACCCGCCCCCAAGCCCGACGGCTTCGACCAGAAACTCTCCGACCTCCTCGAGCACGCCCCCAAGACCGACGCGGGCAACGCCCTCACCACCCGCCTCCGCACCCTCCTCCTGCGCTAGCGCGCGGAGTGGGTTGCTTCGCAGCGGGACAGGTCTTCGGCCAGAGAGCGCGCGATGCCGTCGGTGCGGACCGCGGTGAGCAGCAGCGGGTCTCCGCCGAGCAGGAAGAGGTTGGGCGCGCCGCCGTTGCCCATCGCGCGGTTGCGATCCATCCAGACCGCGAACTCGGGGTCTACTTGAAGGCCCTGCATCTCGAGCAGCCTGGCCAGGAGCTTGCCTCGCTCCGCGGCGCAGGGCAGCGGGCGATAGCGCGGTTGCGTGGGCGGAGCTTCCTCCGCCGCCTGGAGCTGCGGGGGCGGCGCTGGCCGCCGTTCTTCGTGCAGCACGATCAGCTCGCCGGGCGGCTCGGTGGCGTCGCCGGGCTCGGGTTGGTACCGGATGTATCCGTTGCCCGGCAGCACCTTGGTGCGGACGTTCGCTCCGGTCGCCGCCGAGAGCGCCGCGAACACCCAGATTGCGGTTCCGACAAACGCCATCCCGGCACCTCCACTGCAAGGTTGCGCCGATCGAACGCCGAGCGCAAGCCGCAGCGGGCACCCCGCGTCTTGCCCGCGACCCGATCAATCCGGCGCTGCGGATGTATCCATCGGGCTCGCGTCCCGAAAGGCCTCGATCCCGCCGGGCGCGCCGAGCACGATCAATCGATCGCCGCGGGCCGGAGCGTACGACGGCGGCACCTCCTCCACCCGCGTCGCCCCCGCCCGGCGCAGCGCCACCACGATCACGCCGAAGCGCTCGCGCGCGTGCGCCGTGCGCAGGGGCACGCCGAGCATACCCCGGGGCACCGCGACCTCCTCCACCCGCCTGTCCGCGGGCAGCTCGAAGAAGTCCTGCGCCTCCCGCCCGCCCTCGAACCGGACCACGCGGGTGAGCAGCACGTCGCGGCGCAGCACCTCGGCGTCCAGCGCCCCCAGAAGCGCCCGCCGCGTCACCACGCCCACGAGCTTGCCGTCGTCGCAGACGGGCAGCTCGCCCCAGTCGGTGTTCCAGAGCTTCTCGCCGAGATCGAGCAGCGTGTCCTGCGGCGCCACCGCGGCCACGGGATGCGCCACCTCGCCGGCCGGACGCTCCGCGCCGCCGTCCTGCCAGAGACGCTTGGCGTCGTTGAGATCGATGGCGCGCAGCGGAGCGCCGGGGACGTAGACCACCCGCACGTTGGGCTGGGCCAGCCGCTCCAAAGCCTCCGAGACCGGCGCCTGCGCGGCGACCGAGGGCGGGTCCATGGTGAGGATGTCGCGCGCCACCACCGCGCGCGCGAGGCGCTCGGTCAAGCTGCCGCGCCAGGGGATGCCGCGGCGGCGCAGCTCCTCCGTGTAGACCGAGTCGGGCCGGATCCGCCGCGAGATCACCGCCGCGATGGAGGTGCAGGCCAGGAGCGGAATCACCAGCGAGTAGTCGCCGGACAGCTCGAACGCCAGCGTGGCCGCCATGAACGGCGCGTGCGTGGTGGCCGCGATCACCGCTGCCATTCCCGCAAGCGCGTATCCCCCCGCCTCCGCCGCAGATGCCCGAGCCGCCAGCACGTGTGGCACGGCCCCGCCGACCAGCCCGCCCAGGGCCGCGCCCAGGAACATCGACGGGGTGAACACGCCGCCGGGGCTCCCCGAAGAGACCGAGGCGATGGTGGCGGCGGCCTTGGCCACCAGCAGCACGCCGAGGATGGCGCCGGCCATGCGGGCGTCGAGGATGCGCTGGATGGCCTCGTAGCCGTTGCCGGTCACCTCCGGCAGTCGCAGCGCGATGACGCCCACCACCAGACCACCCAGGGCGCCGCGGGCGATGCGCGGCAGCGGGATCCGGCGCGCGCCCTCCTCGGCGCCGGAGAGGGCCGCCAGGAATGCCGGACCGACCACGCCGGCGGCGATGCCCAAGGCGCAGTAGGCGAGCAGCTCTTCCTGGGTCACCAGCGCGAACTCGCGCTGCCCGTACACCGGCCCTCCGCCGATGGCCATCCGGGTCAGCGTGGTGGCAACGGCAGTGGCGGCCGCCACGGGCACCAGGATGTCGATCCCCAACACGCCGGTGACGATCTCCACCACGAAGAGCACCGCGGCAAAGGGCGTGTTGTAGGCGGCCGCGAAGCCCGCCCCGGTGCCGGCCGCCACCAGCATCCGCGTCTCGCGCGCCGGCAGCCGCAGCCAGCGCCCCAGCAGCGAGCCGGCCCCGCCGCCGAACTGGATGATGGATCCCTCGCGGCCGATCGATGCCCCAGAGCAGAGCGCGACCAGCGACGCGGCGCTCTTGAGCAGCACCGCCGGCAGGCGGATGCGGCCGCGGCCCAGCGCCACCGACTCGAGGATCACGCCCACGCCGTGCCCGCCCGGACTGCGCGTCGCCAGCAGGCTGATGGCGGCTGCCAGCGCTCCGCCGGCGGCAGGAAGCAGGAGCCGGCCCGTCCACGGCAAGGCCGCGAATCCTTCCAGCACGTTCCCGGTTCCGAGGATCAGCGAGAGTCCGTGGTGCAGGAGCAGGCGGAAGGCGACGGCGAACGCCGCGCCCAGCACGCCCACCGCCAACACAGCGAGCCCGTAGCGTCCCATGCGCGAACGCCGTCAGGCCTCCCGGAGCGCTTTGCGGACCGCCTCCAGCAACTCGTCGGGGAGGCAGGGCTTCTCCAGCGCATCCGTCGCTCCGGCCCGCATCGCCTGGTCGCGGTAGTCGTTCGCCACGCTGGCCGAGAGCGTCAGGATGGGCGTGCGCGCGAAGCGCGGATCTTTGCGCAGGCGCCGCAGCACGGTGAACCCGTCCAGCTTGGGCAGGGCCACGTCGAGGACTACCAAATCCGGCACGGTGGCGTCGGCGACGCGCAACGCTTGGAGGCCGTCCTCGGCGCCGGTGACCTGGTAGCCGTTGGCGCCGAGAAACTCCATGTACATGTCCCGCGAATCGGCGGTGTCCTCGACGATGAGGACGCGGATCGGGCGGGACGGATCGGCGGCCATTGGCGTCGGATAACGTGCTGCGGGGCAGCGCGCACAGCCAGCCCCCGGGGGACTGTCGGGTATTCGCCGCGGAGCCGGGCCGGGATACGCTCGTCGAGGGGCTGGGCGAGTCGGCGTGCCCCTCGCTCACGGATAGCGGACGGGCTCCGGATCGCCTGGCAGCGGAATGAACTCCGTCTCGCCGGGCACCGGCGCGAAACGGCCGGCGCGCCAGTCGGCCTTGGCGGCCTCGATGCGCTCGCGCGAGCTGGAGACGAAGTTCCAGAAGATGTGCCGGGGCCCGTCCGCGGGCGCGCCGCCCAGCAGGATCAACCGCGATGCCGCGGCCGCTTCCAGCACCACCTCGTCGCCGGCGCGGAAGAGCAGGAGCGAGCCGGGCTCGTATCGCTCGCCGCCCACGGTCAGCGCCCCTTCCAGGAGATAAGCCGCGCGTTCCCGGCAG
>DASRTX010000263.1:0-10480 GCA_035655715.1 Myxococcales bacterium
GGTACACGCCGTCCACCATCGCCGCCGACATGTTGAGGAGCATGATCTCGTCGACGTTCTTGATCTGGCGCGCGTCGAGCATGGTCTGCTGCGCGTCGCGAACTTCCAGACCCGCGTCGCGCAAGGCGAAGATGATCGGCAACTCGGCGATGTCCACGCCGATGGGCATGCCCGCGACGCCCTGCTCCTTGAGGATGGACTTGATCTCCTCGGCGGCGCGCTTGAAGAGGCCGGCGTCCGGCGACACCGAGCCGCGCAGCCCCACCATGCCGGCCAGGCAATGATCGCGGGGAAGCCAGGGCGCGTAGAGCCGGTGGTGCACGGCGGCCGAGCCGAAGTCCCACAGCCAGGGCTCGCCGTTGCCCGTGAGCAGCGCGTAGCGGCACATCTTGTCGCGCGACCACTCGCCGATCACCGTGCTGGTGAGGTAGCGGATGTTGTTGTTGTCGAAGCAGAGGATCGATCCCAGCTGCGAACCCGCCAGCGCCTGGCGCGCGCGGCCCAGCCGCCAGTCGTGCAGGCGGCGGAAGTTGACGCGCTCCTCGAAGTCCACCGCCGAGTGCCCGGGGGCGGGGATCTGGCGCGCCCAGTTGTATCCAGGCTTCAGCGTCTCCGGGGACGCGACCTTGTCGCGGGAGATGGCTTTGGGCTCGACGGGACGATTGGCCATGGGCTCCTCCCGCTCTGCGCGAGCGCTGCGCGATCCTCAGTGGACCGCGGGGTGCAGCGCTCCGTTCATCAGGGTTCTCCAGACGTGCTCGCGCAGGCTGGCGAACCGCGGCGAAGCCAGCGTCTCGCGGTTGCGCGGACGCGGCAGGTCCACTTCGACGATCTCGGCCACGTGGCTGGGCCGGCCGGTGAGCACCGCCACGCGGTCGCCCATCAACACCGCCTCCTCGATGGAGTGGGTGACGAAGACCATGGACGTGGGGCGCAGCGACCAGAGCCGTAGCAGCTCGAACTGCAGCACCTCGCGCGTCTGCGCGTCCAGCGCGCCGAAGGGCTCGTCCATCAACAGGACATCGGGCTCCAGCGCCAGCGCCCGCGCGAGCCCGCAGCGCTGCTGCATGCCGCCCGAGAGCTGGTAGGGAAAGGCGTTCTCGAATCCGTCCAGGCCGACCAGGTGGATGAAATGCCGGACGCGCTCGTGCATCTCCGGCCGCGGGGTATGCGCGAGCTTCAGGCCGTAGGCCACGTTGCCGTAGACGGTCTTCCAGGGAAAAAGCCCGAAGCCCTGGAACACCATCGCCACCTTGGGCAGGGGGCGGGTGACCTTCTTTCCGTCGACGCGGATCTCTCCCTCGGTGGCGGGGATCAGGCCGTCGAGGCAGCGCAGGAAGGTGGTCTTGCCGCAGCCCGAAGGCCCCACCAACATGAGGATCTCGCGCTGCCCCACGGTGAGGTTGATGTCCTGGAAGACCTCGAGGCCGTCGTAGCGCCTTCCCGCTCCGGTGACGGTGATGCGCGGCGTCTCCATCGCCGGTTACTTCCGGTCCCGGCGCGCCCAGTACTCGGCCGACTCCTTGGTGCGCGCCAGGGCTTCCGCCGTCTCCGTGCCCGGCGCCATCGATGCGGACGTGCCTGCCAGGACTTGATGGTGGTCGATGTTCAACGTCTTGAGCCAGCGCTGCTGACCCATGGTGATGGCGACGAAGTACCCAAGCTCCACCAGCTCGGGCTCGCTGAAGTGCTCGTGCAGCCGCGCCCAGAGCGCGTCGTCGGTGGCCACGTCCCAGGTGATGGCCTCGGTGTACGCCAGCGCGGCCTTCTCGCGGGGAGTGAAGCGGGTCGAGTTCTCGAACTCCATCAGATCCAGATAGTGGTCTTCCACCAGCCCGGCGCGCGCCGCCTTGATCGATCGCTGGTTGCCGCAGTATTCGCACTTCACCGACTTGGAGACGTAGACGCGGCACAACTCCTTGAGCGCGTGATCGACGACGCCGCCGTGGAACACGTCGCGCCAGGTGTTGGCAAACGACCAGAACGTGGCAGGGACGTGGGCGCGGACAGCCTGGCTCTCGGGCCGCGGCGTGCCCTCGCGACGGCAGCGCTCGAACTCTTCGCGCATCTTCGGGTCCGCGACCGTGTCGGGGTCCACGTAGGAGATCCGCTGCTTCGCCAAGCGCCACCTCTTGTAAAGATCTGTTGTGTCAGGTGACCATACATGGGCATCCAAGTAGCGATCAAGGACCAGACCGGAGACGGACACGAATGAAGACGCCTGCCAGGATCGCGTGCAGTTGCCTGATCGCCTGCCTGTCTACCGGCGCACAAACGCGCGCCGCCGATGCGCAGGTGGAACGCCTGACGATGGCCGTCCCCGGCGTTCCGCCGGTCTTCTCCGGCCTGCTCGCCTTCGTCGCCCGCGACCAGGGCTTCTTCAAGAAGCATGGCATCGAGGTAGAGGTGCGGCCCTTCGACTCCGGCGGCGCCGCGGCCCAGGCGGTGGTCGCCGGCGGGATCGACTTCTCGCTCTCGCCCACCGCGGTGATCGTGCGCATGGTGTCCAACGGCAACGTCGACCTGGTGGGCATCTACGGCATGGAGCACCCCGACTGGCTGCTCGGCTCCACCGAGCCCGGCAAGAAGTGCGGCGACCTGAAGGGCGAGGGCGTAGGCGTGGACTCGGTCGGCGGCGCGCGCGCCGTGGCCTTGGGAGAATTCCTGCGGCCCTGCGGCCTCAAGCCCGACGACGTCAAGCTGGTCAGCGTCAGCTCCAACGTGGGAGCGGCGATGATCGGCGGACAGATCAAGTTCGGCGTGCTGCACATCGACGACCTTCCCGTGCTGGAGGAGCAGATGGGCAAGCCCGTCTCGGTGATCTCTTCGTTCCGCGACGTCAACCCCCTCACGCACTACAACCTGATCATCGCCAACCGGGACCGGCTGAAGCAAAGGCGTGACGCGTACGTGCGGGCCCTCGCCGCCCTCGTCGAGGCTGTCCGGTTCATGAACGATCCGCGCAACACGGCGCGCGTCGCGCAGATCGCCACCGTCACCGGGCGGACCGCGAAGGTTGCCGCCGACGTCGTCCCCAGGCTGGAGAAGATCGAGTTCTGGCCGGTGAAGAGCGACGGGCTGACCCGCGAGAACATCGAGCGCGTGATCAAGGTGGAGCAGCAGACGGGCGGAATCCGGCCCGGCAAGACGCCCGTCCCCTACGATCGGCTGGTGGATGCGACCGTATGGAAGGACGCCAACGCCCTCGCCAAATAGGGCCAGCATGCTGAGTTCGGACTCCGCCTGGGTGCGCTGGACGACGGTGTTGGTCAGCGCCCTGCTCGGCGCCGCGGTGTGGGAGTTCGGCACGCGCGGGTTGAACCCCGCGGTGATGTCGCCCTTCTCCGACACCGTGCTCCGGCTGGCGGAGATGCTCCGCAGCGGCGAGCTGGGCGCGGGAGCGGCGCAGTCGCTGGGGCTCTTCTTCACCGGGCTCTCCGCGGCCGTGGTCACGGCGCTTCCGCTCGGGCTCCTGCTCGCCCGCGTGCGCCTCTTGCGCGTGGCCTTCGACGACTACATTGCGCTGGTCTACGCGATGCCGATGGTGGCGCTGATCCCCTTCATCCTCTCCATCTTCGGCCTCGACTTCTCCGCCAAGGCGCTGGTGGTGTTCCTCTTCTGCTTCTTCCCCATCCTCTACAACACGGTCGAGGGCGCCCGCAGCATCGATCCGGAGCTGATCGAGGTGGCGCGCTCCTTCCGCTCCACCGAGTGGGACGTCTGGCGCGACGTGATGATCCCCGGCGCCTTTCCCTACGCCATGACCGGCGTCCGCCAGGCCATCGGGCGCGGCCTGGTGGGAATGGTGGCCGCAGAGCTCTTTCTCAGCGCCAGCGGCCTGGGCCAGCTGCTGATGATCTCGGCGCGCAACTTCGACACCGCCGGCCTCTTCGGCGTGGTGCTGATCATCACCCTGCTCGGCGCATGGCTGATGGCCGTCGGCCAGGCGCTGGAGAACCGCTTCACCGCCTGGCGCGGGGTGAAGCGATGATCCGGGAGCAGGCGAATGCCGCGGGGCAGTCGTTCGCGCTCGCCGGCGGCGCGCCCGGGCCGCGCGCCGGCCACAAGAGCCTCTGGACCCGTTTCGCGGCGAGCACGCTGCTGGTGAAGATCGCCGGAGGCGTCTTCCTGCTGGTGGTGTCGGAGATCGCGGTCCGGCTGCTGGCGCCGGCCTACGTGAGCCGGCCGAGCGGCGTCTTCCGCGTGCTGCCGCAGACCCTCACCAACCCCGCCGTGCTGAGCGGCGCGGCGATCACGCTGGGCGCGGTGCTGCAGGGGTCCGTCGTCGCGCTGGTCTCGGGAATGGTGGTCGGCCTTCTGATGGGCCGCATCCGGCTCGTCGACCGCCTGCTCCGCATCTACGTCGACGGGCTCTCCGCCATGCCGATGGTGGCCATCGTGCCGCTCCTCACCATCTGGTTCGGCTTCACCTCCTGGGCGCGGCTGGCGACGGTGATCTTCGCCGCCTTCTTCCCCATCGCCATCAACATGAACAGCGGCGCGCGCGCGGTGCCACAAGGCTATCTCGAGGTGGCGCGCTCGTGCGGCGCCTCCGCCTGGCACACGCTCTTCGGGGTCACGCTGCCGGCTTCGATGCCCTATCTGCTCTCGGGCATCCGCCTCGCCCTGGGGCGCGCGCTGGTGGGCGCGGTGGTTGCGGAGTTCTACGTCTCGGTGGACGGCCTGGGATATTTCATCCTCTTCCAGACCCGGACGTTCCATCACAACGAGGCCTTCGTGGCGGTGCTGCTGCTGGCGCTGGTGGCGGTCGGCGTGGACGCGCTGATCAACGGGATCATCCGGCGCTACATGCCCTGGTACCGCGCGGGAGAGAGGAAGAGATGAGCAGCCGGAACCGATCGGTGCGGATCGCGGCGGTGCAGCCGGCGTCCTTTTCCGGCGGCGAGGAGCATCGCAACGCGGCACAGGCTTGCGCCTTCATCGACGAGGCGGCGGCCGGGGGCGCGGCGTACGTCGTCTTTCCCGAAGGCTACCCGGGGCCGTACTCGGGCCCGATGGAGAACGATGCGCTGGAACGGGTGCGCGAGCGCGCCCGCGATCGGCGCGTCTGGGTGAGCGCCGGACGCCTCGAGCGGGGGCCGCTTCCGGACACGTACCACATCACGCATCTGCTCATCGACGACCGGGGAGAGATCCGCGCGCGTTATCGCCGGGTGCAGCCCAACCACCCGGTGTTCAACGCCTACCTCATGGGCGGCCGCCATCACGTGCTGCCCGGGGACGAGCTGATGACGGTGGATGCTCCTTTCGGCCGCATCGGGTTGCTCATCTGCTCCGAGCTGTTCGTGCCCGAGCTGTCGCGCATCCTCATGCTGCGGGGAGCGGACCTGATCGTCGCTCCCGGCGGAGGAGTTCACGGCCCCACCCGCACGCGGCTGCAAGACACCTGGCGAGCGGTGGCCCGCGCGCGCGCCGCGGAAAATCTGCTCTTCGTGGTGGTGACGCAGAACCTCTTCGGCGGCTCGCGCCACGGCCGCGGCTGCGTCGCATCGCCGGAGCAGATGCTCGCCCAGCGCGACGATGCCGGGCTGATGATCGCCGATCTCGATCTGGGCCGCCTCGATGCCGTGCGATCGCGCTACTACGACGAGGAGATGCTCTCGCCGCCTGCAGCAGGCGACCCGATCTTCGCCTGCAGGCCCGGACAGTCGCACGACCGACGCCCGGAGCTGTACGGCGAGCTGACCCGCCCGCAGCCCGACGCGTTCGAATACCACTACGAGCGCCGCGGCCTTTCCACCTGGCGCGCCGAATACGAGAAGATCAGGGAGGACACGAATGAGCGCTGAACCGTTGAGCCGCGTCCAGATCGCCGCCGGCCACTGGCGGCCCCGCTTCGTCGCCAACGGAATCGACGTCAACGATTTCGACAAGGTGGTGGCCGCGACGCAGGAGTGGAAGGACTGGGCTCCCGCGTGGAAGCGCACCGGCGACACGCACCTGGGCCTGGCCGAGGAGGCGGCGCGCGCGGAGCACATGATCAGCGCCGCGGACGCGTGGCAGCGCGCCGCCTGGTGCTATCACCTGGGCAAGTTCCTCTGGTTCGAGGATGCAGCGCTGCACCACCGCCTGAGCGAACTGACGGTCGCCACGTATGCCAAGGCGCTCCCGCATCTCGATCCTCCGGGCGAGCGCGTGGAGGCGCCGTTCGAGGGCACGGTGATCCCGGGCATCCTTCGCCGGCCTCCAGGACTCAAAAGGCCCCCGCTGGTCCTGGTGGTGCCGGGCCTCGACTCGGTGAAGGAGGAGCTCTACGCCATCGAGAACGACTTCCTGCGCCGCGGGATGGCGACGCTCGCCGTCGACGGCCCGGGCCAGGGCGAGAATGCCCCGCGCTTTCCCATCCGGCCCGACTGGGCCTCGGTGGTGGGGCCGCTTCTCGACGGGCTGCGCGACCGCAACGACGTCGACCTCGACAAGGTGGGCCTGATGGGCATCAGCATGGGCGGGATCTACGGGCCCCGCGCCGCCGCCTCCGAGAAGCGCCTGCGCGCCGTGGTCGCATTGGCGGGCCCCTACGATCTCTCCGAGTGCTGGGCGGCGCTGAACCCGCTTACGAGAGGGGGTTACGTCTTCTATACGAAGTCGCGCGACGAGCAGGAGGCCTTCGAGAAGTCGAAGTCGCTCACCCTGCGCGGCGTGCTGGAAAAGGTGACCTGCCCGCTCCTGGTGATCCACGGCAAGCTGGATCGCCTCTTCCCGCCAGAGCAGGCGGAGCGCATCGCGCGCGAGGCTCCCAAGGCGACGCTGCTCATGTACGCGGACGGCAACCACGTCTGCAACAACATCGCCTACAAGTACCGGCCGGCGATGGCGGACTGGATGGCGGAGCAGCTCGCTTAGTGCTGCGCCGCGATCCTTGACGGGTCGAAGCCGCGCCGCGTACAAGGCGGCATCCGCTTCGCTCGCTGGGGGATGTCCACCATGCGCAGCTCACGCCGCAGTCTGATGCTGGGGACGGTGCTCGCGTCCGCCTCGTTGGCCATCGAGAAGGCTTTCGGGGAGCAGCAATCCGCGCAGCCGCAGGGGGCGGGCAAGCCCGACAAGCTGCTGGAGGACCTGGTGGCCGCGAACCGGATCCTCGTCGATCAGGGCGTCCTCGACGGCTACGGCCACGTCAGCGTCCGCTCGCCGAACAATCCGGAGCGCTTCTGGATGGCGCGATCGGTGGCCCCGGAATTGGTCACGCCCGGGGATCTGCTCGAGCACGACTTTGACGGCAACGTGAAGGATGCCCCGCCCGACGTGAAGCTCTTCCTCGAGCGGTTCATCCACGGCGGCATCTACCGAGCGCGCCCGGACGTGAAAGCGGTGGTGCACAACCACGCGCCCTCGCTCATTCCCTTCGGGGTCACCGGCACGCAGCTCAAGCCGCTCTACCACATGAGCGCGTTCCTGGGCCCTGGCGTGCCGGTGTTCGAGATCCGCTCCGCCGGCGGCGCCACCGACATGCTGGTGAAGACGCCGGCGCTGGGCAAGGCGCTCGCGCAGACGCTGGGCTCGCATCCGATGGTGTTGATGCGCGGGCATGGCGCGGCGGTGGTGGGTCCCGACCTTCCCCACGCCGTCTTTCGCAGCGTCTACAGCGAGGTCAACGCGCGCCTGCAGGCGCAGGCGATGGCGCTGGGCGGCAAGGTGACCTACCTCAACGCGGAAGAGGCGCGCCTGGCCGAGACGTCGATGTCCGGCACCCTGGCGCGCCCCTGGGAGCTGTGGCGCAAGAAGGCGATGAGCAAGTAGGCGGCGCGGTCCTCAGAACACCACGGCCCACTGCATCAAGACCGACTTGTACGACGGCGACGAGAGCACCGTGTCGATGGGCTGATGCGTACCGTTGGGGTTGGTGTTCGACACCGGCACGTAGCCTGCCGTGGCCGCGGTGATGCTCTGCGGCCCCCATCCCGACTGCCCGTGGTTCGAGGAGAACTCGATCATCAAGTGGTTGAGGGTCTTGTTGAAGTAGAAGTCGAGGCCCGCGCGGAAGTTGCGGCTGTCCGCCGAGTGCGCCCCGGCCGCTTTGTTGTTGCAGGCGCTGAAGGCCGCGCCGCTCAGGATGGCCGGATCGGTGGGGCAGTTGTCGGAGGTGAACCACTCCACGGTCCCGTAGGGCCGGACCCACTTGAACCGGTAGCCAAGATCCGCGCTCCAGCCCCAACCCGTATCCTTCGATCCCGTGCCCATCGAGTGGCGGTAGCCATTGAACTGGGCGACGAGCTCGGTGTCCTCGCTGAAGGGCAGCTCGAAGAAGGCGGTGGTGGCGGCCGTCTTGAAATCGGTGACGCCCTTGGTCACCCGGATCGCCTGCGACTGGTAGCCGCCCGCAATCGAGACGCTGAGCAGCGTCTCCTTGGCGAAGTAGAGCGATTCGTAGCTGAAGCCGCCTTCCTGGCTGCCCAGGAAGTTGATGTTCACCAGGCCCGCCACCAGAGGGTTGCTCTTCGGGTTGAGCGTGGGGTCGGCCGCGCTGGGCTTGACGCCGAGGAAGAGACCTCCGCGGTATCCAATCTTCTTGTCCAAGGTCCAGCCGCGGAGTTCCGCCCCGGTGGTGCGGTTGGCGTTGAAGAAGGCCGCCGCGAAGCCGCGGATCAGGTCCGGGTGTCCGTCGATGGTGAAGTTGTTGTTGACGTTCGTGATGGTGCCGCGGGTCGAAGGCACGCGGATGAGGCCGGCGTCGATGAAGAGCACGTTGTTTCCGGTCGAGCCGGTGGGCGCGAAGGCCACCACCGCGTCTTGCACCACCATGCGGCCGGTGAAGTTGCCGTACTTGCCGAAGTTGGTGTTGTCCACCTGGAAGAAGAACCAGAAGTACTTGGTGATGTCGCCGTTCGCGACGAGACGCGTGCGGCGCATGTATACGTCGGTGGCCCAGTTCCGCCCGTCCGGAGTTCCCGCTTCGTTGAAGGACATGTGCGTCTGGACGTTCACGCCCAGGTTGAAGTTCACTCCCTCGATGGGCACGGGAACCTTGATCGCGTGGGCCGTGGAGGGAACGAAGAAGAGAGAACCAGCGAGAAGGACCTTCCAGAGAACCTTCATCGGCCATCCTTTCCGTCGAGATCTGCGGGCAGACGGTGAGCGCGGGGGACGCTGCTGACGGCTGTTGCGAACCAGGCTGCGCGACACTCTACGAAATCGAAGTGTTTTTTTGCAAATTGTCGTTCGCGAAAACTTCCGACTCGCTGCATCATGCGCCGGCGTGGCGGGGTCGCCACCCCCGCGGCGGGATTGGGTACCATGCCTCGGGGTCGGCGCCGAGACCAGAGGGGAAGAACAAAGCACGAACCGCATATCCCATTGGGAACAGCCAGTTACGTGACCATCGAGGCCATGGAACGGTCCGCCGGCCTCGGACTTGAAAGGGCGGATATCGACTTCCGCCTACCGCGCCGGCGATGGAACGCCTTCGCGCCACGCGGTCGCGAACCGCCCGCTGGCGACGAACCGCGGGAACGTGACCCACTGCTCGACGAAGAAGCGAACCAGGAGGTCGGCTGCGCTTCGGAAGGGCACCGGGGCTGTCCTCTCCAACTTGTGCCCCCGCCCCTGTGCCGCCATCGCGGTGGCCATCGCCGCCAGCCCGACGAGGCCGAGCCATCCACCGCCGAATGTAGACGCCGCGACCGCAATGCTGCCGAGAAGGAAGAGCGGATTGCTCAGAGCATGAAGCAGGAGGTTGCGGCGATCGTGGTGACCCTCCGGATACAGGGACCACTGCCAGCGCAACAGTCCGCCTTCACGCGAGTCCATGGGCGCATCCTACATCTGTATTCGCGGGTCGGGAGTGGTCTGCGAGAGGAGCATGGCGACGCGCTTCTTGGTCGGTTTCGCGCGCCGATGTCAAATCACCGGGTTACAGCGCCGCCGGCTCGTCGGCCACGTCGTCCTGCCTGATCGACGGATCCGGCGGCGTCTTCTCCAGCTCCGCCAGCACCAGCCGCTGGTGATCGATCTCCTCCTGCCGCAGCTCCTCGAAGAGGACCTTCACCTCGCCGCCGGGAATCCGCCGCAGGGCATCGGTGAAGAACGCATACGCCTTCTTCTCCGCGCGGAAGGCCGCCTGCAGCGCCTCGCGGACCGTCATGAAGGCTCGCGCCTCGTCGTACTCGGGCGCCTCCACGTCGAAGAGCATCTCCCGCGTGACCGCCACCGGCTGGTCCTCGAACAGCTCCCCGCGCCGCTCCGCCAGCTCTGCACGGTGCTTTTCTTCGTTCCCCGCCATGAAGGCGAAGAAGCGCGAGGCCTCCGGGGTGCGGTGCTGGCGCATCTGGTCGACGAACTCCTCGTAGCGGTCGCGCGCCTCCTCCTCGATGAGGACAGCCAGGTCGAGCGCGTCCTTCAGGGAGAGCTTCCCGAAATCGATGCCTTTGGTGGTCACGTCCGCCTCATTTCTGCACGAACAGGTCGAGGATCCGCTCACGCGGCAAGGCGCCCTGCGCCAACCGCTGCTGCCGCTCGACCA
>DASRTX010000264.1:0-2354 GCA_035655715.1 Myxococcales bacterium
CGCACCTCGCCGTCCTGCGCCGGCGCCGTCAGGGAGAGGGTGCCCGACGGGGGCAGCCGCTCGCCGCCGGGCGCCTTCTCCACTTCGGTCGCGGCCTGGCTCTCCCAGCGCAGCGTGAGCAAGCCGCTGGCGGCCACCGACGCGGGAAGGATCTCGGCAGCGGAGATCGCCGGCGTTCCGCCGTAGAAGCGGTTTCCGGAGGTGCGCGGCGGCGCGGCGAGGAAGAACGACGGCACGGCGCCGGGTGCCGGCGAATAGGGATCGATCAGATCCACCGGAATGGGGGCGTCCTCCAGGCGCGCCAGCACGCCAAACCTCTTCAGCTGCTCGCGGAGCTGCAGCCGGAACTCGTGCGAGCGCGCGACGCGTTGATCGTCGGAGAAGCCAATCCATCCCGGCGCCACCTGCTCCGGCACCTGGACCACCAGCTTGCCGCCCACGAACCGCGGCTTGGTGATGGGCTCGATGGGCCGCGTCCCCGGCGCTGCGAAGACCACGTGCAGCGTCTCGGGGATCTCCAGCCCTGCTTCCGCGATGGGCGCGCTCAGGCTCAGCTCGATGGTCTCGCCCGCGAAGGCCACGTTGGGCGTCACCTCGCTGACCATGGAGAAGCCGCCGTCCCAGACTCCCGGCTTGTCTCCCGCCAGCTCGACCACGTGCTGCATCAGCTCGTGCAGCGTCACCCAACGGCCGCGCTCCACGGGGTCGGACTGCACGGGCCTCAGCACGGACGCGTCGCCGGGCTGCGCGCCGTCGCGCTGGACCAGCTCCTTGACCATGGCCGCCAGCGTGTCGCCGGTGGGGCCGCCCGGCTCCAGCCGCCCCAGCGTCTCGGCGGCGCTGGAGAGCAGCGCCACTCCTTGCACGGTGCGGGCAAAGAGCTTGACCAGCGGCTCGACGGTGGCGACACGCACTGCCGCCACGCCCACCAGCACCAGCGCGCCGTGGTGCAGCACTCCTGCGGCATAGCTGAGCGGCGGCATCTTCTTGCGGTCGAATTCCTCGAGGATGCGCTGGGTCTCGTCGACCAGCGCCGCCCAGGGCGCGGAGAGATAGAGGAGCGCGCGCAACCGCTCCTGCGCCAGCACGTCGTCGCCCAGCGCGGCCGGCGTGTCGTCGGCCATGAACTGGAGCAGTTGCACCGGCCGCACCAGGAGATCGCGTTGCGCGGCGGTGATCTTGCCGGCGGCCACCGCGGCGTCGACGCGGCCAACCACGGCGCGCCACGCGCCCTCGTGGACGATGGAGAGACGCTCGCTTCCGCTCATGGCTTCGCCTCCTTGTTCTCCGCCGGCGGCGAGGGTTTCGCCTCGGCCGCCTTCTTGTCGTCTGGCTTGGGCTCGGGGGGCTTCTTGTCGGCCGGCTTCTTCGCCTCGGCCGCCCTCTTTTCCTCCGCTTCCTTCTTCTCCTTCGCCGCCTTCTCCTCGGCTGCCTTCTTCTCCGCGGCCTTCCTTCCCTCCTCGGCCTTGCTCTCGGCGGCCTTCCGGTCGTCCTCGGCCTTCTTGTCGGCGGCGGGCACCGGCAAGCTGCCTGCCGCGGGCATCTTCTCCTCGGGCCCCAGGATGCTGGCGCCGCTGGAGATGTCGGCGGGCACGCGCGCCACCGAGTTGAGCTTCACCCGCGCCTTCTCGTTGGCGAACTTGTCGAGCGGCACCTGCTCGGTGCGGAACGCCAGGTCCACGCTGGAGCGCAGCCCCGCGCGCACGGCGATCTCGTCCTTGGACATCTCGCTGTCGCTCTGCACCGAGCTGTGCGAGGCCGAGAACGAGGCGCTGGCGCTGAACGGCCCGTATGCCGCGCTGGCGCTGACGCCGGCGGCTACCGAATCCGCGGTCTGGCCGGCATGCTGCGCAGCCTCGATGGACCTGGCGTCCACCCGCATGTCCATCGACGCGTGCAGCCGTCCCTCGTCCACCACCACCCGCTGCAGGCCCATCTGGATCAGCGTGCCGAGGATCTGCTGCCGGTCCGCTCCCATCTTCGCGCGCGCCAGCGGCAGGAAGGTGCCTTCCAGGTCTCCGGCGTCGATGGAATCGATCTGCTCGTCGGTAGCACCGAGGCCGCTCTTGAGCGTACTCCGCATCTCGGCGAGATCGACCCCCTCCTTGACGGTCAGCGAGCTGCCGTCGCGCCCGAGGAAGGGAAACTTGCCCGTCGCCCACGCCAGCACGGCGGTGTCGTCGACGTTCTGCATGGTGAAGTCCGCGGAGGAGGCGGCGACGTTGTCCATCATCTCAGCGATGGCGGTGATCTGCTGCAGGTTGGAAGTGGAGATGGCCTGGAAGACGCCGTTGATCAGCGAGGTGACATAGGCGGGAAAGTCGATGGCCTTGCGCAGCGCCGCCACCGTCCCG
>DASRTX010000265.1:0-10544 GCA_035655715.1 Myxococcales bacterium
CTCGTCGAGCAGGCTGCCGAGCATGACTTCGCTGTCCACCCTGTTCTTCGGGCAGCCGAGCGACAACAGATAGAGGGTGGGCGACGCGTCCATCGAGGCGTGCGCTTATAACAGCCGTTCTGCCAAGATCCCAGCCCTGAAACCGGCCGCCCGGACTTGTGGGCGCGAGTCGGACACCGCGTGCGTTACTTCGCCGCTTCGGCTTTCGAGATTGCCAGGTTTCTCGAAGCCGCGGTCCAGATCACCATGGGCGGAAGCAAGAGATGGGGCGTGCGACGGGTCGTCTTTTTCCTCGTTCTGGCGGCGTGGGCGTGCGGCGAGGGACTTGGAGCGACGCCTTGGGTCGGACACTGGACGCTGGAGAACCCCGCGGATGGCGAGGGAATGGGGATGACGCTTTCGGGGACTGGGACCGAGATCAAGGGCTCCGGCAGCAAGGACACCGATCCCGCCGGAATCATCTTCGAGTTCACGGTCTCGGGCACCTCGAACCCAGTTTCGGGCTTCAACTTCACCCTGACATACTTGCCCAACGCGGTGAGCGTCGAGAGCTCCACTGTGGGCTACACGTATTCGCAGCCGGACATGAACCATCTGGTGCTCGCGCGCCCGTCGGAGATGCTGCACTTCGCCCGTCGATGAGTATCAGTCGCGGAAGTTCTCGAAGCTGAGATCCACCTTGAGCTCGTCCTGCTTGTTCCGGGCGATCTGCATGGCGGACTGTAGATCATCCCTGTTCTTGCCGGAGACGCGCACCGAATCGCCCTGGATGGCGCTCTGCACCTTGAGCTTGCTGTCCTTGATGGCCTTGACCAGCGCCTTGGCCTTCTCCGCCTCGATGCCCTGCGCGAAGGTGAGCACCTGCGAGACGTACTTTCCGCTCTGCTCCACGCTGCCGTACTTGAGCCCGCGCAGGGCCACAGAGCGCTTGGCCAGCTTCTCCACCAGCACCGAGCGCGCCGCCTCCAGGCGCTGCTCGGTGCTGCTGCGGACCTTGAGGCCCTTCTCGGGCGCCGCCACCTTCTCCAGCGTGGTCTCGGTCCCCTTGAAGTCGTAGCGCTGGTCGATCTCCTTCTTCGCCTGCTGGAAGGCGTTGTCGACCTCCTGCTCGTTCACCTTGCTGACGATGTCGAAGCTGGGCATCTCACATCTCCAGGACGACGGGGAGCACCATCGGGCGCTTCTCCAGGCCCTTCTTCCAGGCCGACCGTACCGCGCGCCGCAGCGCCTCTTCCACCATGCCGTGATCGGTGCGCTGTGCGGGGGCCAACTCCGCCAGCGCGTCCAGCGCCGCCTGCCGGGCCTGCGCCATGCGCGGCTCGTCGAGCCCCGCCACGCCCTTGCCCAGGAGCTCCGGCCCGCGCACCACCTCGCCGCTCTTGTGGTCGAGGACGCAGAGGCAGACCAGCATGCCGGTCTCCGCCAGGAGCTGCCGGTCGCGCAGCGCAACCTCCCCGACGTCGGCGAAGGCGCCGCGGGCGTCCAAGTAGAGCCGCCCGGCGCTCACCGCGTTGGGGACCACCGCAACGATCTCGTCGCGCCGGAGCTCCACCGCGTCGCCGTCCTCGGCGATCACGCAGCCGAGCGGGTTCACGCCGGCCGCCTCCGCCGTCCGCGCGTGCGCCGCCAGCATCCGGTACTCGCCGTGGATGGGCACGAAGCTGCGCGGCCGCACCAGGTCGATCATCATCCGCTGCTCGCCCTGGCAGGCATGGCCGCTGGTGTGGATGAGCTCGGAAGTGCCGCCCGAGGTGGAGAGGACCCTGCAGCCGCGCCGCACCAGGTGATCGATGATGTTCCCCAGCGCGCGATCGTTGCCGGGGATCACCCGGCTGGAGAGGATCACCAGGTCGTTCTTTTCCAGATGCACGGTGGGGTGCTCGCCGAGCGCCAGCCGGGAGAGCGCGCTGCGGGGCTCGCCCTGGGCGCCGGTACAGAGGATGCAGAGCTCGCGGGGCGCGAAGTGCCCGGCCGCCTCCGGATCCACGAAGCTGTCCGGCGGGCAGCGGATGTACCCGAGATCGAGCGCCAGCCGCACGTTGGTCTGCATCGACCGGCCCAGCAGCACGAGCTTGCGGTTCTGCGCCAGCGCGGCGCGGACCACGCTCTGCACCCGGTGGATGTTGGACCCGAACATCGCCACCACGATGCGGCCGCGGCCCAGCGGGCCGGCGAAGATGCGCATCAAGGACTCGCCCACCTCGCGCTCGCTGACGCTCTGGCCCTCGCGCTCGGCGTTGGTGGAGTCGGAGAGCAGGCAGGCCACGCCGGTCTCGCCCAGCTCGGCGAAGCGGCGCACGTCGAGCAGCTTGCCGTCCACCGGGCTCCAGTCGATCTTGAAGTCGCCGGTGTGGATGACCAGGCCCGCCTCGGTGAGCAGCGCGTATCCGACCGCGTCGGGAACGCTGTGAGGTACTTGAAGGGGCTCGAAATCGATGTGGTTGCCCACCATTCCCATGCTGCGCGGCGCGATCTCGCGCAGGTCGGCGGTGATGCCGTGCTCGGCCAGCTTCTCCTTGGTCACCGCCAGCGTGAACTTCGTGCCGCAGACGGTGGCCTCGGGAAACTCCCTGAGCAGATAGGGCAGCGCGCCCACGTGATCCTCGTGCGCGTGGGTGAGCAGGATGGCGTCGAGCTTGCCCGCTCCGCGCAGGTAGCTGAGGTCGGGGGCGATGACTTCCACTCCGAGCGCCTGCTCGGCATTGGGAAACATCAGCCCGCAATCGATCACAACCCGGTCCCCGCCCGACTCCACCACCATGCAGTTCATCCCGACCTCGCCGAGGCCGCCGAGCGGGATGATGCGGACGGGTGCGGGGGGCGACACGCGACGAATCCTATATCGCGTTTTCGCGCTGCGCCGTCAGGACAGCGTGTTACGAGAAGGCCGTGGATCCGCTGGCCAAGGTGCTCAACCCGCCCCAGCTCGAGGCCGTGCGCCACGGCGAAGGGCCGCTGCTCATCCTGGCGGGCGCAGGGTCGGGCAAGACGCGCGTCCTCACCCACCGAATCGCCCACCTCCTCCGCGAGCGGCTGGCCCGCGCGCCGGAGATCCTCGCAGTCACCTTCACCAACAAGGCGGCAGGCGAACTGCGCGAGCGCGTGACCCGGCTGGTGGGGCCTGAGGCGGAGCGGCTCTGGGTGGCCACCTTCCACGCCGCGGGCGCCCGCATCCTGCGCCGCGAGGCCGAGGCGCTGGGCCTGACCCGCAGCTTCGCCATCTACGACGACGCCGACCAGCTCGCCGAGGTGAAGCGCGCGGCTTCGGACCTGGGCTTCGACACCGCGACGGCGCGCCAGCACCTCTCCCGCATCGACCGCTGGAAGAACGCCGGCGTCCTGCCCGGCGAGGTCCGCGTCGCCGAGTACGACGTGCCGGGAAAGACGGCGGCCAAGGTCTATGCGCGCTACCAGGCGGCGCTGCAGGCGTCCAACGCGGTCGACTTCGGCGACCTCATCGTCCGCGTCATCGAGCTGTTCAAGAAGCGCGACGACGTCTTGCAGAACTACGCCGGCCGGTTCCGCCACATCCTGGTGGACGAGTTCCAGGACACCAACCCGGCGCAGTACCAATTGCTCAAGACGCTCGCCTCCGTCCACGGCAACCTCGGCGTGGTGGGCGACGACGATCAGTCCATCTACCGCTGGCGCGGCGCAGAGGTGGACAACATCCTCGACTTCCCCAAGCACTTCCCCGGGACCAAGGTGGTGCGGCTGGAGCAGAACTACCGCTCCTCGGGCCGCATCCTGGCCGCGGCCCACGCCATCATCGAGAAGAACGAGCGCCGCGCCGAGAAGAAGCTGTGGACGGCCGCCGGCGAGGGCGACAAGGTGCGCGTGCTCCTCGCCGACGACGAGCGCGACGAGGGCAGCCGCGTCGCTTCCGAGCTCTACGGCGAGAACGCGCGCGGGACCTCCTACGCCGAGATGGCCGTCTTCTACCGGGCGAACGCGCAGTCGCGCGCGCTGGAGGACGCGCTGCGCGCCCGCCGCGTTCCCTACCGGGTGGTGCGCGGCCGCTCCTTCTACGACCGTGCCGAGGTGAAGGACATCGCGGCGTACCTCCGGCTCTGCGTCAACCCGCGCGCCGACGGCGACCTGTTGCGCATCGTCAACACGCCTCCCCGCGGCATCGGCGACACCACGGTCGAGCACCTGCGCGCCTCTGCCAACCGGCAGGGGCTCTCGCTGTGGGAGGCGTTGAGCGGAGGCGATCCCGAGCTGCCGGCAAACGCTCGCAACAAGCTCGCACCCTTCAAGGCGCTGGTGGACAAGCTGCGCGAAGGCGTTGCGCAGGACGCGGGAGCGGCCGACGCCATCGAGCGGGTGATCGAGCAGACCGGCTACGCCGATCGGCTGCGCCTCGAAGGCGAGGAGGGCGAGGATCGCCTCGAGAACCTCATGGAACTGGTCGGCGCTGCCCGCGAGTTCGACCGCGCCTGGGCCGGTGAACCCTCGCCAGCCGAAGCGCCAGCATCGAGCGCGAACGCCGCGCACGAGCCAAAGCCTGTGGTGCCCAATGCGCTGACGCAGACGCGCGCCGAGTACCTGCGGGCCGTGCGGGCCGCTCCCGGCGCCCTGGGCAGCCCGCAAGCCGAGGACGACGTTCCCGGCGATCGCCCCGATCCCGCCGCCGCGCTGGCCGCCGCCGCTCCCGACGACGAGGACGGCCGCGCCGACACCCCGCTGCTCGGATTCCTCGAACAGCTGGCGCTGGTGGGCGACGCCGATGCCGCCTCGGACGGCGACCGCGTCTCGTTGATGACCCTCCACGCCGCCAAGGGACTGGAGTTCGACGCGGTCTGGATGACCGGGATGGAGGAGCGCGTCTTTCCTTCCTCGCGGTCGCTGGGCCAGACGGGGCCGATGGCCTCCGGCGAGGAGGACCCGGCCGAGATGGCCGAGGAGCGCCGCCTCTGCTACGTGGGCATGACCCGGGCGCGCAAACGGCTGACGCTTTCCTTGGCGCGCTGCCGCTCGCTCTTCGGCGAGCTCCGCTTCAACCCGCCGTCCCGATTCGTCCGCGAGCTGCCGCCGGGGATGACCGAGGGGCTGGCCGCCCTGGAGCGTCTCTCCCCGATGCAGGAGCGCGCGCGCAAGGACGTCTACTACGACGAGTTCGACCAGCGCACCAAGTACGCCGAGGCATCGCCCATCGAGAGCCGCAACCGGATGCGCGAGTCGGCGCGCCACGATCCCGCCTCCAAGCCCATCGTGCGGCAGGCAGCGCCGGGCACGGGAGGGCTGGGCGCCGGCTCCCGCGTCAAGCACCCTTCTTTTGGCGTCGGGATGGTGGAGGACGTGGACGGCGAGGGCCTCAACCGCAAGCTGGTGGTCCGTTTCGGCCCCGGCGTCGGCCTGAAGAAGGTCCTGGCTCGCTTCATCGAAAAGGCCTGAGGTTCAGTGGTAGTGCAGGTGCGGCGGCAGGAGGGAGTCCACCAGCACGCCAAGGGCCACCTGCACGAGGCCCGCCACAACCGCCTGCAGGATGCCGATGTCGTAGGCGAGCGTGTACACCGCGAGCCAGGCGAAGAAGGCGATGATCGCGGGGATGACGAGGAACCAGAAATACGCGAACGGAGTCACCAGCAACGCCACCAGGAAGGTGACGAGCAGCGCCCGCCCCAGGTTGTTGTTGCGGTTGCCGTGCGAGACGGCTCCCACGGAGATCATCACCACCAGCGCATGCACCACCCACGACGCGATCTTCAGGGCCAGCCAGGTCATGGCCGGAAGATAGCGTGATCCGGGCCCCGGGATGGGTTAGATCCCGCTGAAGATGACTCCGGACATCCCCGTCACCGACGAGCTCCTGCACGCGCTGCCCAAGACGGACCTGCACTGTCACCTGGACGGATCGCTCCGCCTGCGCACGTTGCTGGAATTGGCGGAGCAGCAGGGAGTGCGACTTCCGGCGGACACCGAGGACGGCCTGGCCAAGGCGATGAAGATCGGCCAGCGCCACGGCAGCCTGGAGGAGTACCTCAAGGGCTTCGACATCACCCTGAGCGTGCTGCAGACCGAGGACGCCCTCTACCGCACCGCCTACGAGCTGGCCATCGACGCCGCCGCCGAGAACTGCCGGCTGATCGAGGTCCGCTACGCGCCGGTGCTGCATCTGCAGAAGGGGCTCAAGCCCACGGTGGTGGTGGAGGCGGTGCTGGAAGGGCTGCGCGCCGCCACCCGGGAGACCGGGATCCTCGCCGGCGTGCTGGTCTGCGGCATCCGCAACATGAGCCCCGACACCTCGCTGCGGCTGGCCGAGCTGTCGGTGGCCTACAAGAACCGCGGCGTTCTGGGGTTCGACCTGGCCGGCGCCGAGCACGGCAACCCAGCCAAGGACCACCAGGAGGCGTTCCAGCTCATCCTCAACAACAACATCAACTGCACCGTGCACGCCGGCGAGGCCTACGGTCCGCCCTCCATCGCCCAGGCCCTGCACTACTGCGGCGCCCACCGCATCGGCCACGGCGTCCGGCTGCGCGAGGACGGCGACCTGCTCAACTACGTCAACGACCACCGCATCCCCATCGAGTGCTGCCCCAGCTCCAACGTCCAGACCGGCGCCGTGATGGACATGGCGTCGCACCCGTTCAAGTTCTACCTGGACTTCGGCATCCGGGTGACCATCAACACCGACAACCGGCTGATCACCGACACCTCCGTCACCAAGGAGCTGTCGATCGTCTCCAAGCAGTTCGGCCTGACCGCGAGCGACCTCCGCAACATCCTGGTGGCCGGCTTCAAGAGCTCGTTCCTCACCTTCCACGACCGCGCCCAGCTGGTGCGCAAGGCGCAGAACGAGATGGACGAGGTGATCCGCCAGTTCTCCGACGGCACGCGCAACGGCGCGCCCGGGGCGAAGAAGCCGCCGCGCAGCAAGCCGCCGCCCTCGAAGCCTCCCGCAAAGCGGGCTTGAACGGCGCGCGGCTGCACGGGCACTGAACAGCCGGGCGGACCGCCGTTGCACAGGTTGCGGGCGGGGTCTACCGTCCCGCCATGTCGCTCGACAAGACGCTGGCCATGATTCTCGCGGGCGGCGAAGGCCGCCGCCTCGCCCCCCTGACCCAGGAGCGTTCCAAACCGGCCGTCCCGTTCGGCGGCCGCTACCGCATCATCGACTTCGTGCTCAGCAACTTCGCCAACTCCGGCGTGCTGCGGATGAAGGTGCTGACGCAGTACAAGTCGGAGTCCCTGAACACGCACATCTCGCGCGGCTGGCGGCTCAGCTCCATGCTCGGCCAGTTCGTCGAGAGCGTCCCGGCGCAGCAGCGGACCGGGCCGGAGTGGTACCGAGGGTCGGCGGACGCCATCTACCAGAACCTCAACCTGGTCACGGACGAGGAGCCCGATCAGGTCTTCGTCTTCGGGGCCGACCACATCTACCGCATGGACGTGCGGCAGATGCTCGACTTCCACATCGCCCAGAAGGCCGACTGCACGGTGGCGGCCATCCCCGTGCCCATCGAGGAAGCCAGCTCGTTTGGCATCATCACCGCCGACGAGCAGGGGCGGATGGTGGACTTCCAGGAGAAGCCCAAGCATCCGCGCCCGATGATCGGCAACCCCCGGGCGGCGCTGGTCTCGATGGGCAACTACCTCTTCAACACCGAGGTGCTGGTCCGCGAGATCGTGCGCGACGCCGGCAAGGAGGGCGCCCACGACTTCGGCAAGTCGATCATCAGCGAGATGCACAAGCGCGGTCGGGTGGCGGTCTACGATTTCGCCACCAACACGGTCCCCGGCCAGGGTCCCAGCGAGACCGGCTACTGGCGCGACGTCGGCGACCTCGACACCTATTACGACTGCAACATGGACCTGGTGGCGGTGGACCCAAAGCTCTCGCTCTACAACTCCCGCTGGCCCATCTACACCGCCCCAGCGCACACCGCCGCGCCCGCCAAGTTCGTCTTCGCCAACGAGGAGGAGCAGCGCGTCGGCCGAGCCACCGACTCGTTGGTCAGCGAAGGCTGCATCATCTCCGGCGGCAGGGTGGATAAATCGGTGCTGTCGGCCAACGTGCGCGTGAACTCGTACGCCGACGTCCAGGCCAGCATTCTCTTCGAGGGTGTCAAGGTCGGCCGGCGCGCCCGGATCCGGCGCTCCATCATCGATAAAAACGTGGAGATCCCGCCCGGGCTCGAGATCGGCTACGATCCGGAGGAGGACAAGAAGCGGTTCTTCGTCAGCCCCAAGGGCATCGTGGTGGTTCCGAAAGGAATGCGGCTCGGGGGCTGAGCAAAGGAGTGAGCGCTGGCCCGCGTCGTCTTCCTCTGGCACCTGCACCAGCCCGAGTACCGCGACCCGGTCACCGGCCAGCCGGTGCTCCCCTGGGTCCGGCTGCACGCCACCCGCTCGTACACCGACATGGCGGCGGCCCTGGAGCCGCACGATCGCGCGCGGGTGGTGGCCAACTGGGCGCCCTCGCTCCTGGTGCAGCTGGCCGCCTATGCCGGCGGAGCGTCGGTGGATCGCGACGAGGAGCTGGCCCGGCGGCCGGTGGACACGCTCACGCCGCAAGAGCGCGCGCACGTCGTCAAGGAGAGCTTCGCGGTCGACTGGACGCTGTGGGTGAAGCCGGTGCCGCGCTATGCGGAGCTGCTGGGCCGGCGCGGGACCGATCTGCGCCGCATCGACCTCTTGCGGGTCCAGCAAGGCTTCTCTGCCCAGGATCTGATCGACCTTCAAGTGCACTTCATGCTCGCCTGGATGGGCTTCACCGCGCGGCGGGAGGAGCGCGTGGTGGCCGAGCTGATCCGCAAGGAGCGCGGCTTCGCCGAGGGCGAGAAGCTGGAGCTGCTGGAGGTCTCGCGGCGCCTCGCGCGGAACCTCGTCCCGCGTTGGAAGGCGCTGGCGGAGCGCGGCATCGTGGAGATCTCCTGCTCGCCGATGTTCCATCCCATCCTGCCGCTCCTGGTGGACAGCGACTGCGCGCGCCGGGCGATGCCCGACGCCAGGCTGCCGCCTCGCTTCCACCATCCGGAGGACGCGCGCGAGCAGGTGCGGCGGGGCCGGGCCCGGACGGCGCAGGATTTCGGCGTACAGCCCGCGGGCATGTGGCCCAGCGAAGGCTCCGTGTCCCCCGAGGTCCTGGCCATCCTCGGCGAGGAGGGCGTTCGCTGGTGCGCCACCGACCAGGGCAACCTCGAGGCGAGCGAGCTGGCGATGCCTTTGCCGGCCCGGCCGCTCCACCATGCTCCCTGGATGTGCGGCGAGGTGGCGGTGTTCTTCCGCGACCGCGATCTCAGCGACGCCATCGGCTTTCGCTACGCGCAGAGCGCGCCGCGCGAGGCGGTGGGAGATCTCTTGAGGAAGATCGGCGCGGCCGGACCGGAGGCCACCGTCACGGTGGCGCTCGACGGCGAGAACCCGTGGGAGCACTATCCACAATCCGGCGAAGCCTTCCTTCGCGAGCTCTATGGCGGGCTGGGCGGCGAGGTCACGCCGGTGCTGCCGCGCGACGAGATCGTCGAGCGCAAGCCCAAGGGGCGCATCGCCCGCATCCATTCCGGGAGCTGGATCGACTCGAACTTCCGCGTCTGGATCGGACATCCCGAGGACAACCAGGCCTGGACGCTCCTCGGACAGGCCCGCGCCGCGCTGGAGCAGGCCCGCCCCCGGCTGATGCCGGAGCAGTTCGAGAAGGCGTACGCTGCCGCGCTGGCTGCGGAGGGCAGCGACTGGTTCTGGTGGTACGGCGACGACTTCAGCACCGACAACGCCCCGGAGTTCGACGCGCTCTTCCGCCGCAACGTCGAGCAGGTCTTCCGGCACATCGGGCTGCCGCCGCCCGAGCGGCTGGCGGTGCCCATCATCTCGCCCTCCAAGGACAAGTCGCAGTCGCAGGCGCTGGTGGTGCATCCGCGCCGGCTGATCCATCCCCAGATCGACGGAGTCTCGCGCAGCTACTACGAATGGGCTGGCGCCGGTTTCTACCGACCCGGCGCCGGCTCCGGCGGCTCCATGTACCAGAACGGCGGAGCCTTCCTTCAGCTCTGGTACGGGTTCTCGCTCTCCGAGCTGTTCGTCCGCCTGGATCCGGCCCAGGGCTCCGATCCCTCGGGGGAGCTGCGAATCTTGATGGTGCCGCGGGAAGGGCCGGAACGCGCCCTGCTGATGCCGGTGCGCCGCGGCGGCCCCTGCGCCGTGCGCGACGAGAGCGGCGCGCAGTGCGGGGTGGGCCACTCCGGCGCCATCGTCGAGTTCTCGCTCTCGCTGACGGCGTTGGGCTTTTCGCCGGCCGATCGCTTCGGGCTCGCGCTCCGCCTGATGCGCTCTGGGGTCGAGGCGGATCGGCTTCCCCGCTATGGCGAGCTCGAGCTGGTGGTCCCCGACCGCAGCTTCGAGCAGGCCAATTGGCACGTCTGAGGGCCGGGCAGGCACGGAACTTCGCGCGCTGCGGTTGAGCTGCGGCGTTCGCGATTTGCTACATTGCGCGCCGCCAATGCCACAGCTCCGCAGAGACCCCATTGGGGGCCGGTGGGTGGTGATCGCGCCTGAGCGTGCCGACCGCCCAAGCGCCTTCCTGCGACCCGCTCCGGAGC
>DASRTX010000266.1:0-16495 GCA_035655715.1 Myxococcales bacterium
GGCGTGTGCGCCAGCACGTCGGCGCCCGCATCGAGCGCGGTCCGCACCTGCTCCGCCTCGAGAGCATGCGCCGCGACTTGAAGGCCGAGCCGATGCGCTTCGGCGGCGGCGGCGCGGATCACCTCCGGCGCCGGCAGCGGAAACCGCGGATCGAGGGCCAGCTTGGCGAAGCGGGCGCCCTTCTCCGCCAGCCGCCGCACAGCGGCGCGCGCCTCGTCGGCGGTGGCCAGCTCCAGGCCCTCGCCGTTCTTGCCCCAGCTCCGTGTCGGGTATCCCTGCGGGGCGGTGAGCATGGGCCCGGAGCAGCGGATCTGGAGCGGACGCGCGTCCATCGGCAGCAGGCGCTCCGGCGCGCCCAGGTCCAGCACCGCGGCCACTCCGCGGCGCAGCTCCTCACGCGCCACCAGCGCGGGATCCCCTGCCAGCGACAGGTGCACGTGCGCGTCCACCACCGCCGGCACCAGGACGAGCCCGCGCGCGTCGATGCCCTCGGCTCCCGGCGGCGGACGAGGCGCCTTGCTGACGATCACGCCGCCTTCGACGCGCAGCGCGCCGGCGCGCGGAACGGGGTCCGCGATCTTCCCGCCCAGGATCCACGGCATGGGTGGAGATTGTATGCTCGACGCATGCCCGACGACGCGGACGAGCTGATCCTCAAGATGCAGCACCTGGAAGCGCAGGCGCGCGCGGAGGAGACGGCGCGAGCGAAGCAGGGCGGCGCGGACCGGCTGCGCACCCGCGCGCAGCAGATGGCGTTCGAGGCGCGGCAGGAGCTGGAAGCCGCGGAGGCGGCCCAGCAGGGGGCGGAGGCAAAGGAGCAGCGCGCGCGAACTCCGGGCGTTCCTCCGCTGGAGGCGGCCGATCTCCTGGCCGAAGGCAAGGCGGAGGCGCAGGAAGCGCGGGCCCGCATCGTCAAGGCGCGGGCGCGGCTCAACTTCGCCCTCGACAAGATGGACGAGGCAGAGCGGGCGGAATGGGAGGCGCTGCAGGCGGACGCGCGCGCCGAAGCCCACGGGCAGCTCGCCGAAGACCCTTTGCTGAAGAAGCCCTAGATGCCGCTGCGCAAGGCGGGGCGCGTCCTGATCGCCCTCGGCGCGCTCTTCGCGCTTTACCTGATCGTGCGGCAGCTCCCGGTGGTGCCGCTGGTGATCGCCGGCGCCACGCTCCTGCACGGGATGGGATGGCCCGGCATCTTCGCCACGGGCGCCGCCATCTATCTGCTGACCCTTTTCATGCTGCCGATCATTCCCCTGATCGTCGCCTGCGGATGGCTGTACGGTCCGTGGGGCGGGGCCATCTCGCTGGCCGCCGCGGTGGCCAGCGCCGCCACCTCCTTTTCGCTGGCCCGCGCGCTCGGCGGGAGCGCCGCCGCGCAGGCGCTGATGGATCGGCCCCGGGCGAAGGCCCTGGCCGAGCTGGCGGCGGAAGGAGGCTTGATCACGGTCGCCCTGGTGCGGCTCTCGCCCATCCTCCCGTACACGCCCAGCAACGCGGTGCTGGGGCTGACGCCGATGCGGCTTCGCGACATCACGCTGGGCACCGCCGCGGGGATGGCGCCGGGGATCGCGCTCTACTCGTGGGCGGGCTCGCTCTTGCCCTCCGCAGAAGCCATCGAGCACGGCGCCACCCTCCACGGAAGCGTGGTCTGGGCGCTGCTCGCCGCGGCGTTCCTGGCCGCCGCCGTCCTGGGCGTCGCGGCGGCGCGGCGCCTGCGCCGGGTCCGTCCCCTCCGCTGAGCTACGCGGTCTTGCGGGCCAGCAGCAGGCTGTCCATCAGATCGCGCAGCAGGTCGAGCACCGCGTCCAGATCCGGCCCGTCGATGATGGGAGTGTCGTGGGCGCCGAGCAAGGCGCGGCCGGCGACGGACCCCCCCTGGTTGCGGAAGAAGTGGACCGGGATCAAACGCCCGTCCGCTCGAACATGGCGCACCGCGATGATCTTTGGCTGGGTCACGCCGGGCGACAGAGCAATCGCCACGCCAAGCCTCCGGGCTGGGAAACTGGCCTCACCGGCCAGCGCGCTGGCCCGTCGCCCGAATCGCTTGTCCGCAGTGGAGTTTCGCGGCGAAATGCCGAACCTGTTTCCATCGGAAGGCGACTGCGAGGCCGGAATCCGGGCCGATCGTCGCCGGCCAGAACGCTGGCCCGCGGCTCGAAAGCTGGCCTCTTCCCTCTGGGAGGGCTTCCGCGCGCCGAGGTGGCACCGGCGTTGCGAGGCGTGCGGCCACATGCAACTTTCCCGTTTCGTCGTCCCTTATCTGGATGTCCGTCCCGGCGAGCACGTGCTCTACAGCGTGCTCAGCGATCGCTACGTGGGCGTCGACGACTCCACCCTGCACGCCATCCGCCGCTGGACGGACGGCGCCGCCGCCGCTGGCGCGGAAGAAGAGGACACCCAGGCCGCCCTGCTGGAGGACGCCATCCTCACGGTCGACCGGGAGGACGACGACGGACGGCTGCGGCAGCACCTGGACAAGGCGCGTGAAGGGCATCCCGGGACCCTCTACGTCACCTTGATGCCGACGCTGCGCTGCAACCTGGCCTGCACCTATTGCTTCCAGAAGGAGCACCCGGCCTTCACGCGGATGACGGCGCCCGTCGAAGACGCGACGCTGGAGTGGATGCTCCGGCAGGTGGACGAGCGCGCGCTCTCGCGCCTGCACGTCCACTACTTCGGGGGCGAGCCCACCACGCGCAAGCACTTCTGCCTGCGTACCGCGGAGGTGCTCTCGGCTGCGATGGAGGCGCGCGGCGGCGTCTTCAGCTGGGAGATGACCACCAACGGAATCGAGCTCGACGTGGAGTTCGCCCGCTCGATGGAGGCGTTCGGGCGGGGCTCGTTCAAGGTCACGCTCGACGGCGACAAGGAGACGCACGACCGCATGCGCGTCTACCGCGACGGCCGCGGCACCTTCGACGTCATCTTCGACAACGTGCTGGCGCTGGCGCAGGCGGGGATCAAGGTCCACATCGGCGGGCACTTCTTTCCTGACCAGGCGGAGTCGTTCGAGAAGCTGCTCGACCGGCTCGAGACCACCGGCGTCGCGCGGCTGCTCGCGGGCGTTCAGTTCCGGCCCATGGTCGACACCCAGCAGCGGCACGACGGTACCTGCACCAGCTGCTCGGAGAAGCAGGAGACGCAGACGCTGGTGCAGCTCAACAAGTCGCTGGAGCGCCGCAAGATGCTGCCGGCGAAGCTCAAGGGCGAGACGCTGGAAGGCCTGCTCGGACCGTGCGAGCTGCACTGGAAGAACAACTACACCATCGATCCCGAGGGGCGCGTCTACAAGTGCCCGGCGGTGGCCGGGATGCCCGGCCTGGAGGTGACCGAGGTCGCCTCTGGTGCTCCCGAAAAGATCGCGCCGTTGCTCGAGCTGCGGCCCTGGGAGAAGTGCGGCGACTGCCCCTACCTGCCGGTCTGCGTGGGCGGGTGCCTGGGCGGCAAATTCCTCAAGACCGGTCGCCGCGATCAGGTGGCCTGCAAGCTGCAGATGTTCGAAGCAAGCTTCCGCGAGACCGTCGTCCACCGCTACCTCGCGGAATTTCCCGAACCCGAGTGGACGGACGCAGCCTGACCCAGGAGAACACATGAAGATCAAGCGCTCGAAGAGGAAGCACGTCCGTGCCGTGACGGCGTGCGGCGGCATCGTGATGGGCGACGTTCCGTGGTGATGAGCGCTCCGGATTGAGCTCGGATATTGACTGAGGGGTCGGGAGGCCCGAGAAGCTTCGGAGCGTGCGCCGGCTCGTCCTGATCAGCGTCCTCTTCGCCTGCGGCTCCCCGCCCGCGCGCCAGCCGTTCTTGCTGCGCGTTGCGATGTGGGGGCCGCTGGGCAAGCTGACGCCTGAGAGCGGCGACACGGATTCGTTGGCGGTGATCGCGCAGCCCTGGGTCTTCGAGCCGCTGGCGAGGTTCGATGCCGCCGGCGAGCTCGTCCCCGTCCTCGCCTGGAGGATCGCCGCCCTGCAGGGAGGAAGGTTCCAGGTCGAGCTTCGCAAGGACCGCACCTTCAGCGACGGCGCCGGCGTGACCACCGACGACGTCGTCAACTCATTTGAGGGCAAGGCGCGGATTTCCGCCGCCAACGGCGGGCTCACCATCGAGTCAGTGGACCGGGCGATGCCCATCGAGGCGCTTCTGACCGATGTCCACATCCACCGCGATCACGGCGGCCAGGTGCTGGGAACCGGACCCTTCGCCGTGAGCGCCGCCAGCGCGAGCGAACTCCGCCTGGTCCGGAGGCGAACCGATCCGGGCAAGGTCGACGAGGTCCGAATCCTGGCCTACGCCACGCCTCGCGAGGCGTTCGCGCACACCCTCAAGGGAGATGCCAATCTCATTCCCGACCTCGAGCCGCGCTGGGTCGAATTCTTCGGCGGCGTGCCCTCGCTCAAGATCGTTCGCTCGCCGGGGCACTTCACCGATTCGGTCCTCTTCAATCTCCGGCTCTCCCGTTCGGAACGCCTGGACCTCGCAGCGAGGCTGGAGAGCAACGACATCCGCGACGCGGCGTATGGGCCCGGCGAGTGCGCGGAGACGAAATCTGGGACGAGTCCGGCTGCCAGGATTCCACCCGGAGCGGCGCTCGAGGTGATGACATGGGGGCCGTTCGAGAGGCTGGGATCGGCCGCGCGCCGCTCGCTCGGGCCGCGCGCCGGCGCGTTGACCAACCTCACGCCCCTCGAGGTTCTCGCGCGGCTGCGGGCGGGCCAGTTCGACCTGGTCACGGTGAGGCCGCCGGTCTGGCCGCCGTCGGCAATCTCATTGGCGTGGCACAGTGGCGCACGCGACAACCTGAACGGATACTCGAACCCCGCGGTCGACCGGGCCCTCGATGCGCGCGACTGGGCCGCGGCGCGTGCGGCGATGCGCGCGGACCCGCCCGCAGCTTTCATCTGCACCCGCGATCGCCTGGCGGTGGTAGACGCGCGAATCAAGAACCCCACGCTCGGGCCGGGCGATCTCCTCGAAACGCTCCCCGACTGGGAGGTGTCGCAGTGACGCGCAGGCGCATCGCCATCGCGCTGGCGATCCTGGTGGCGCTGTGCGGCGCCCTGCCCGTGTCGCTGCTCGGCGCCGCGGGCCTGCGCATCATCCAGCAGCGCGGCGAGCGCGCTTCCCAGGACGCGCTCCAGGCCATCGCCGCCCAAGCAGCCGCCCGCATCGAGGCTTACGTGGCGCAGCAGCGCGAGATGTTGCGCACGCTGGCGATGGCGGTGGGCAGCGAGCCCGATGCCACGCGCAGGCTGGCGGATGCCTCCCTGGACGCGCCCAGCCTGGGCAAGATGCGCCTGATCAGTCCAGCCTCGCCGGAGGCGGAGCTGCCGCGCTCGCTCTCGCCGGAGCAGATGGCCAGGGCGCGGGCGGGCGTCGAGGTGGCCTCGCCGCCGTACCTCGTCGACCTTTCGCCGGCGATGGACGTGTGCGTCCCCTCGGGAGCTCCGGGAAGGACCGTATGCGCCACGCTGGATCTGATGGAGCTGCAACGGCAGGTGCAGCGCATCCGCGTGGGGGAGTCCGGGTACGCGCTCGCCTTCGACCGCAGCGGCCGGCTCCTCGCCACCGGCTCCGGCAGCTTGCGGGCGGCGGTGCTGAGCGGCGAGCCGGTGGGCGAGTCCCCCATCGCCGCCGCGCTTTCCGCCGGCGCGCCGGCGCCGCAGCGGCTGCGCTTGAGCGGACGGCGCGACATGTTCGCCGGGTGGGCCGTGCTCCACGACCTGGGCTGGAGCATCGCGGTGGAGCAGCCGGCGGACGAGGCGCTGCAGGGCGCACGCACCGCGCTGACCCTGCTCGGGCTCGGCGCAGTCGCGACGCTGTTGCTGTCCATCGGGGTTGGCTACTGGCTCGCGCGCCGCATGCTCGCAAGCCTGGAACTGGAGGAACGCTTCCGCATGGCCGGCCAGATCGCCGGCGGCATCTCCCACGACCTGGGCCACCGGCTCGTCATCTTGCAGCAGATCGAGCAGCTGGCGGCGATGAACGACGCCGATTACCTGCCCCGCATCCGCGACTCGCTGGCCGCCGAGGTGGGCACGCTGCGCCGCTTCGTGCGCGACTTCGCCGATCTGACCCGCGAGGCGCGGCCCGCGGACTTCACGCCGGTGGAGATCAACGCGCTGGCCGAAAGCGCCCGCGCCGGCGCGAGCAGCTATGCGGAAGAGGCGCAGGTGCGTCTCCATGTGTCGCGCGCTCCGTCCGAGCTGTGGATCTGGGGAGACCGCTATCTGCTGGAGCGGGCCACGCTCAACCTGATCCGCAACGCCATCGAGGCCTCGCAACCGGGGGGCGCGGTCCGGCTGCGGATAGAAAAGCGCGGCAGCGCCGCGATCCTGGTGGTGGAGGACGAGGGCGGGGGCATCCCCGACGAGCGCATTCCCGGGCTCTTCGAGGCCTTCGCCTCCACCAAGCGCACCGGCGCGCACGTGGGGATGGGCCTGCCCAACGTGAAGCGTATCGTCACCGCGCATCGCGGTCACGTCTCGGTGATCAGCCGCGCGGGTCGGGGAAGCGCCTTCACCATCTGGCTTCCCGCCGCCGATCAGTCCTCGTCGCCGTCGCCGCCCACGCCGATGCCGTAGCTCTTGAGCTTGGACTTGAGCGTCGAATAGCCCATGCCCAGCTGGGCGGCGGTCGCCTTCTTGTTCCACTGGTTCTTCTTCAGCGCCTTGCGCAGGAAGCTCTTCTCGAAGGCGAGGATGGCGGCGTCCAGGCTCTGCCCCTCGCTCTTCTCCTGCGGCTCGGCGGAGGCCTCCAGGGCCAGGTCGTAGGGCAGGTCGGACTCCTCGATCACCTGCGAGTCGCAGATGGCGGCCATCCGCGCCATGATGTTCTCCAGCTCGCGGATGTTCCCCGGCCAGCGATAGCGCTCGAGCAGCTGCAGCGCGCCGTCCGCGAGGGTCTGCGGCGCGCGGCCGTGCTCGGCGGCGTTGCGGGCGAGGAAGTGCTGGGCCAGGTCGCGGATGTCTTCGCGCCGGTCCCGCAGGGGTGGCAGCTCGATGGGCACCACCTTGAGGCGCCAGTAGAGGTCCTCGCGAAACCGGCCCTCCTGCACGAGCCTCGCCAGGTCGCGGTTGGTGGCGCAGATCACGCGCAGGTCGAGGTGGATGGGCTTCTCGCCGCCCACCCGCTCGATGTCGTGCTCCTGCAGGGTGCGCAAGAACTTCGACTGGAGATCCAGCGCCAGGTCTCCGATCTCGTCGAGGAAGAGCGTGCCGCCGTTGGCCAGCTCGAACTTGCCCAGCTTCTGCCGGTCCGCGCCGGTGAACGAGCCGCGCTCGTGGCCGAAGAGCTCGCTCTCCAAGAGCCCCGCCGGAACCCCCGGCACGTTGACCGCCACGAAGGGACCGGTCTTGCGGTCGCTGCGCGCGTGGATGTACCGCGCCAGCACCTCCTTGCCGGTGCCGCTGTCGCCGGTGATCAGCACCGTCACCGGCTTGGAGGCGATCTTCTCCGCCACCTGCAGCACGCCGCGCATGCGCGGGGCGCTGCCGGAGATCATCGGCCGGGCCACGTGGGTGGCCTCCACGTCGTGCAGCCGCTCCAACTCGCGGCCGGCGCGCTGCTGCGCCAGCGTCTTGCGCACCCGGGCGATCAGCTCGGGGGGCGAGAAGTCCTTGGTGACGTAGTCGAGCGCGCCGGTGTGCATCGCCTCCACCGCCACGGCGATCTCCTTGAGCACCGAGAGCATGATCACGCCGACGTCGGGATGCCGCTCGCGCATCAGGCGCAGCGCCTCCATGCCGCCCATCCCCGGCATCTGCACGTCGAGCAGCACGAGGTCCACGGCGGTGGTGCGCAAGAGCTGCAGCGCTTCCTCGCCCGAGGCTGCCGGCAGCGGCTTCATCCCTCCCTTCTCGAGGATGAAGTGGATGTTCTGGCGGATGTTCGGTTCGTCGTCGACGACGAGGACGGTGGCCGGCCGCAGCATCTTCAGGACGACTGTACCACCGGATGCTCCGGTCGTTGGCCTCCGCCCGTCGCCGGGGGGACCCCGGCTCCTCCCGGTGCACGCCTTCGCACGCGGTCGGCCACCCGCACCAGCAACAGCACTGCAATCGCGGCCATCCAGAGCACCGTCTCGACGCGCGGGGTCTTGAAACGGAGCAGGAAATGGAAGCTGGCCAGGCCGCCGGCCAGGTAGACCAGGCGATGCAGCCGCTTCCAGCGGCGGTAGCCGAGCCGGCGCTGCCAGCCCGCCGTAGAGGTGACCGCCAGCGGCAGCAAGAGAAGCCACGTCGCCATGCCCAGGAAGATGAACTTGTGCTTCAGCACGTCCTTGCCGATGGCGGAGAGGTCGAGGCCCTGATCGAGCACAGAGTAGGTGAGCAGGTGCAGGCAGGCGTAGAAGAAGCAGAAATCTCCCAGCAGCTTGCGGATGCGCAGCGGCCATTTCCAGCCGAGCACGAGCTGCAGCGGAGTGCAGGCGAGGGTCAGCGCCAGGAGCACGAAGGCGGTGTAACCAAGGTCGTTGAGCAGGGCCTCGACCGGGTTCGCCCCCAGGCCGCCCAGGAAGAACTGCGCGCAAAGCCAGAGCAAAGGCAGGCAGCACGCCGCGAACGAGAGCGGGACCAGTGCCTTCTTCAATAGAACTTCCTCAGGTCCATGCCGGCGTAGAGTGAGGCCACTTCCGGGTAGCCATTGAACATCAGCGTCTTGCGCCGGAGCAACTCGCCGATGCGCCGCTCCTTCGCCTGGCTCCAGCGCGGATGGTCCACGTCGGGATTG
This sequence comes from Myxococcales bacterium, assembly GCA_035655715.1. GTDB lineage: Bacteria > Myxococcota > Myxococcia > Myxococcales > 40CM-4-68-19 > 40CM-4-68-19. The sequence continues at coordinate 8,725 of DASRTX010000266.1, forward strand.
ACGTTGGCGTAGAAGCCGTACTCGACGCCGCCGCCGTACTGGTTCCAGGTGGTCTGCGGCTGGGTCTCTTGGAGGCGGATCTTCACGATGCTTTTCGCCGACTTGAACCCGTACTTCCACGGCACCACCAGGCGGATGGGAGCGCCGTCCTGGTTGGGAAGCTGCTCGCCATAGAGCCCCACCCCGAGGAGCGCGAGCGGGTGCATCGCCTCGTCGATGCGCAGCCCTTCGAGATAGGGAAAGGGAATGCCGGCGTAGCCCTTCACGCCCGGCATCTGCGGCTGCACCACCGTCTCGAAGGCGACGTACTTCGCGCGGCTGGTGGGGTCGTGCTTCTTGAGGAAGTCGGCGAGCGGGAAGCCGTCCCAGGGGACCACCATCGACCACGCCTCGACGCAGCGCAGGCGGTAGACGCGCTCCTCGACGGGGAAGGACTTGAGGATCTCCTCGATGTCCCACTTGCGTGGCTTTCCGACCTCGCCCTCCACGCTCACCGTCCACGGCCGCGTCACCAGCTTCTGCGCGTTCTCGCTCGGATCGGACTTGTCCGTGCCCAGCTCGTAGAAGTTGTTGTAGCTGGCGATGTCCTCGAAGGAGTTCTTCTTCTCCTCGGCGAGGGCGTATTTCGGGTTGGCCGATACGGAAGCCAGCTTCTGCCCGTGTGGCACCTTGTCACGGGCGAAGGCGGGCAGCGACAGCGCGAGCGCGCTTCCGACGCCCAACTCGAGGAATTCCCTGCGACGCAGGTAGACGCTCTTCGGGGTGATCTCGGACGACCGCATCCACGACCTCCGCCCGTAGATTACGCGCCTTCCCGGGAAAGGTTTCGCAGCGCTCTAGGCTTCCGCCGGCTCGGCCTTGCGGACGATGGGCGGCACTGCGGACGGCAGCGGCTTGGGCTGCTCGGGAGCAGGCTTCTGCTGCTGGCCCTTCTGCCGCGCGTTCCAGCGATCGCGCGCGGCCACCTGCTCCTCGGCGGACAGCTCCGCGCGGTGCTGATCGCAGATGTATCCGGCGCGCGGCCCGCGCGACCGGTTCCCGCAGCCTTCCACGCGGCAGCTCATGTCCAGAGAGCGGCGCGGCCTCTGGGCCTTGGCCGGCAAGCGGACGATGCGCTGGGCAGGCACGGCAGTGGGAAGCTTTCCTTCCGCCGCCAGCCGCCGGTTCCGCTCGACGATGCCCTTCTGCTCCGCCGCCGAGAGGCGCGAGGCGTGGTCCTTGCAGAACCAGCGGTTGCGCGGACCCGCGCCCGGCTTGCCACAGCCCGGAACCGGACAGAGCCGGCCCGAACGGCGCCCGTCCGACTGCGCGCCCTTGTGCAGCTGGGCGAGCGCCACCGAGACCTGATCCTCGACTTGCCGGGCGATGGCCGCGGTCAGTTCGCTGGTGAAGCGATCGATCAGTGCGCGAAAAGACGTATCCTTCTTTTTCTGGGCCATTCCTTTATCCGTGGCAGGCCAAACCGCGATTGCGCACGCGGCGCCGAATCCGGTTCTACAGGGGTGTGGTCCGAAGCGCGAGCAAAAAAGGATCTACTTGCCGAACAATCCCTTGAGGCGGTCCTTCGCCTGCTGTTCGATCTTCTTCTGTTCCTCCGCCGCGGCGGCGGACGCCTTCTTCTGCGCGTCCGCCTGCACCTGCGCCGCCTTCTGCTCCGCAGCCTGTTGCGCATGCGAGGAGTCGACGCCCAGCGCCCGTCCCAAGAGCGCGGTGCCCCCCTCCTTCACGATCTGGTCGACCGCGGGCTTGAGGTCGAGGTCGGTGACGGTGGGACTCCAGGCAGGACCGGTGAGCTTGAGGTTCACCGGGATGGAGGAGGACGGCTTCACCTTTCCGCCCGTGATGGCCGAGATGGTGGCGGGCGACAGCGCCACGGTGCCGGCAAGGTCCAACGCGCCGTCGACGCGCATGCCGCCGGCGAAGGTCATCTCCGCCTCGGGCCGCGAGATCTTGATGGGGTTCTTCAACTTCGCCAGCCCGTTCTCGATGGTCAGGCCAAAGGGAAGGTCCTTGCCCAGGCTGGTGCTGCCCCCCTGCCCCTCCTTGCCGGCGAGACCGAGGGGCAGCGCCTTTGCCAAGGGACCGCTCACCGACGCGACCATGTCCTTGCCGTAGAAGATCCCGTCGAGCACGTGGCCGTCGAGCACCCCTGCCAACGTCTTCTCCAGATCCTCGCCGCCGCGCAGATCGATGTTGCCGTTGAACTTGCCGGCGAGGAGCTTGTGGGCGGTGCCGAGGGCGACCAGGTTCTCCAGGCCCACGTTGTCCAGCTTGGTGACCACGTGGAACGGCTCCTTGGGATGGGCCAGCTTCATCTCCGAGCCGCTGGCGCTCACCGTGCCGCCGAAGGCCTTGAGCTGCGCCGTGTTCACCTTGACGTCGTCCTCGTGCATCGTCACGTCGGCCACGATGTCGGTGACGGTCTGCTTCTTCATCGTCAGCTTTGCGATGGTGACCTTGGCGTGCCCGTCGAGGCCGGCAAAGGTCTTCGGATCGAGCGGCTTCTTCTCCTTGTCCTTCTCCTTGGTGGAGGGGATGAGGATGCGATCGAGGTCGAGGTGCGACGACGCCAGGGTGAGATCGAACTGCCTGGTGGCGCGCGGCCCGGCACCCTTCATCTCCACGAACCCGCGCCCCTGGATCTCGTCGTCGATGACGTGCGCCTTCAGGTCGGCGATCTCGATGCGCTGCTGCGGGTCGGTGCTGGACTTGTTGGCGGTGCGCGTGCCTTCGAGGGAGAGGTCGAGCCGGTCGCCGGGCTTCTTGTCGACGGATTTTCCGGGGCGCAGGTCGACGCCCGCCAGGTCCAGCTTGGCGTCGAACTTGAGGGGTCCGCCGGAGGCCGCCGCGCCCTTGGCGTGCGCCACCAGCGTCATCGGCGCGCCCGCCGCCTTGGCCATCTGCTCGGGGACGGTCACCTTCACCGGCGTGAGGTCGACGCGCAGCTCCAGCGCCTGGGCCGCCTGCGTGCCGCTGGCCTGCAGCGAAAGGCCGATGGGCCCTGCGAGCATGCCGCCCAGCTGCTTCTTCAGCGGTGGGTAGTAGGTGGCGAGCAGCGCGGGGTCGAGGTCGTGGGAGGTGACGGTCAGGCCGGCGATGCGCGGCGTGGGCGTGTTGAGGCCCTTGGCGCTGCCCTTTCCGGTGAGGCCGGCCGGCCCGACGTCGAAGCGGAGCTTGTCGATCTGCACGTCGCCGGCGGTGGCATCGCCCTTGATGTCGGTGTCCAGCGTGACGTCCAGGCTCTTGCCGCCTTCCGCGCCGGCGAACTCCAGGCCGGCCGCCTTCACCGTGCCCTTGACCGTGGTCTGTCCGCTGCCGCCGGGCACCGCCGCGCCCAACTGCGCGTCGAAGTCCGCGTCCAGCGTGCCGGCGCGCAGGCCCACGTCCTTGCCTGCGAACGGTCCCAGCGGTCCGATGTCGATGGGCGGGTCGACGTGCAGCGCGACCGCGGTAGGCGTGGGAGTCAAGGTCACCGGCAACGGCGCCGTCTTCACCCGCAGCTCGAGGTTCTGCTTGTCGGCCAGCACCGCGGCCTTGAGGACCAGCTCGAGCGGCTTGCCGGCGCGCAGGTCGTTGACCGTCACGTCCAGGTGCTGCACCGCCAGCTCCTTGGCGCCCTTGGTGGCCTTGTCGAGGAAGGCCACCTTGCCGTCCTTGAGCGCCGCGTGGTCCACACGCAGGAAGGAGAGGTCGGTCTGCTTCTTCTCCTCCTCCGGCTTCTTCTCCGCGTTCTCTGCCAGCTTGTCCTGGAAGCGCTGGAGGTTGGTGGTTCCGTCCGCCAGCCGCTCCACGTTCACCGTCAGGCCCTGCACCTCGGCCGACTTCACCTCCACGGTCTTGCCGGCGGAGAAGATGGCCTTGAGCAGCGCCATCTTCACCTCGACCCGTTCGAGGCTGACCAGGGGGACGTCCTCACCCTGCGCGGCGCCAATGCGGACGCCTGAGACGCGCACGCCCAAGCCGGTGAGCAGCTTGGTCGCCACGGAGTCGATCTCGACAGGTCGTCCCCACTCCTGCGAGAGCTTCTGCGCCTGCTCCCTCGCTTTGGAGGTGATGATCCCGTCGGCGACGAAGGAGAGGACGATCACCGCGACCACCAGCGCCGCGGCGACGATGGCGACGATCTTCTGCCAGCGTTTCATCCGTCAAGGCTAGGACACGGAGGCCGGCCTGTCAGCCGGGACGCGCCGCGCTGACCACTCTACGACGGGCGCCGGCCAGCTGGCCGCACGCTCCGCACACCTCACGCCCGTGGGGCATGCGCAGGAGCGTCCGCACGCCGGCGTCGGCCAGGCGCTTCTGGAAGGCACGGCAGCGTTCCATGGGGGGCGCGCGCTGCGAGTCCACCGGCCCGGGGTTCAGCGGGATGAGGTTCACGCGGGCGTCCAGTCCCTTGCAGAACCGGGCCAGGGCATCGGCGTCCGCGTCTGCGTCGTTGAGGGCATCGATCAGCGTCCACTGCAGCAAGACCGTACGCGGGGCGCGCGCGATCATGGCGCGCAGCTCCTCGAGCGGCCACCTGCGCGCCACGGGCAGGAGCGCGCGCCGCTGCCCCTCGTCGACGGCGTGCAGCGAGACCGCGATCTGCGCCTTGGTCCGCGCGTAGAGCTCCGGCATGCGCGGGACGATCCCCACCGTGCTGACGGTGATGTGCCGCTCGGGCACCGCGAATCCCGCCGGCTCCCGCAGGACGGCGATGGCGCGCAGCACTTCTTCGAGGTTGTCGAGCGGCTCTCCCATCCCCATGAAGACCACGTTCCTGGGCCGCGAACCCAGGTGCCGCGCCGCGATGGCGTACTGGGCCACGATCTCCGCCGCGTCGAGGTTGCGCAAAAGGCCCAGCCTGCCCGTCTCGCAGAAGACGCAGCCGCGGGCGCACCCCGCCTGCGAGGAGAGGCAGACGGTGCGGCGGGAGGCGTGGGAGATGAGCACCGTCTCCACCACCGCTCCCTCGAGGTGGACGGCGAAGCGCACGGTTCCGTCGGGATCGACCGCCGCATCGGCCCGCGGCAGCTCCGCGGTGGGGCCGGGCGCGCCGAGGAGGACCCGCGCAGGCCTCTCCGGCAACGGCCGCTGCGCGGCCTGGGCCAGACGGTAGCGCGCGTAGGTGCGCGCCCCACCCGCGCCGGCGCCCTGGGCGCGGGCCCAACCCTCCAGCGATTGCTGCGTCATCCCGAAGAGCTGCACGGGGCGGTTCTAGCTTCGACGGGCGGGCCGCCGCCATCCCCTGCGCAGGGCCCGGTACGCGCCGCCCTCGGCGAACCGCGGCACCCCCGTGGGGCGCTGGTCCCAGTAGTTCACCACCAGCGTGACGCGAAGGCGCCCGCGCGGCCCCGGCAGCGGGCGCCCGGGCGTCCGGCCGCGCGCGTCGAGCACCCCGTGGAGCAGGTCGCCCGCGAAGATCGCGTAGCGGTTGCGCCGCGGCTTGACGGCATCGAGCCGGGTGGCCGCCGCCTGGCCGGGCCGCTGGTCGGTGACGGCCAGGTGACCACCGCGCACCGCATTGAAGAAGAAGACGCTGGATAGCCGTGGGTGCCGGTGGGTGCGCCCCTTCACGTCCTGGTCGAAATGGAACTCGATGGGCAGGCGGCTGGTGAAGGCGCGGCCGATCCACCACTCCGCGCCGCTGCAGCCGCGCGGCCGGGCCAGCTTCCAGAGCGCAAGAACCATCTCTTCCACGGCGTGCGCAGGCGTTTGTCCGCGGGGCAGCCAGAAAGTGGTGAAGTAGCTTTGGCGGAAGCTCTCGCCGCCGATCCTCGAGATGGCGCGCCGTGCCTTCGCCACCAGCGCGTCGGGCAGGGCGCCGTCGATCACGCGCACCAGCGCTTGTGATCGCCCCGCCGCCTGTGGCAGATCGCCCACAATGTCGAATTCGGATTGGTCCATCGAAAAGTCGCTCTCGCTCTACAACATTCCGGGCTGGGGCGCCGGCTACTTCAACATCAACCCCAAGGGTCATCTGGTAGTGCACCCCTTCGGCCAGCCGGGGCCGGTGATCGACTTGATGGACGTGGTCGACGACATCCGCGAGCGCAAGCTGGGATTCCCCTGCATCGTGCGCTTCCAGGACCTGTTGCGCAGCCGGGTAAAGCAGCTCAACGAGGTGTTCCGGGCCGCCATCGCTCAGCACAACTACAAGGGCCAGTACTTCGGCGTCTATCCCACCAAGGTCAACCAGATGCGCGAGGTGGTGGAAGAGATTGTCGACGCCGGCGCGCCCTACCACTTCGGGCTGGAGGCGGGCAGCAAGGGCGAGCTGCTCATCGTGCTGGCGCTCAACACCGACCCCGAGGCGCTGACCATCTGCAACGGCTACAAGGACGAGGAGTACCTGCGCCTTGCGCTCCTTGGCCGCAAGCTGGGGCGCAAGATCCTGGTGGTGATCGAGAAGCTCTCCGAGCTGCCCCACTTGTTGACGCTGGCGGAAGAGATGGGCGTGCAGCCGCTGATCGGCCTGCGCAGCAAGCTCTCCACCAAGGGCACCGGAAAATGGGAATCCAGCTCCGGCGACTTCGCCAAGTTCGGCCTGACCACGCCCGAGTTGATCAAGGCAGTGGAGATCCTGCGGGCCGCGGGCAAGCTGGATGCGGCCAAGCTCTTCCATTTCCACGTCGGCTCGCAGCTCACCGACATCCGCACGGTCAAGGACGTGGTCAACGAGGGCGCGCGCTTCTACGCCAAGTTGCGCAAGATGGGCCTGCCCCTGGAGTACTTCGACGTGGGTGGCGGCCTGGGCGTGGATTACGTCGGCGCCCGCAGCACGGCCTTCGTCTCCTCGCTCAACTATTCGATGGAGGAGTACGCGGCCGACGTGGTCTACACGCTGCAGCAGATCTGCACCAACGAGAACGTGCCCGAGCCGCACGTGGTCAGCGAGAGCGGGCGCGCGCTGACGGCGCACCACTCCTGCCTGGTGATGAACGTCTTCGGCCACATCGAGTTCGGCGAGAACGGCGCCGTGCAGGAAGACGCGCCAGCCGGCGAGCAAGCCACCGCGCCGGTGCCGGCCACCGACTCGCCAATCGTGCGGGAGATGCGCGAGATCGTCTCCGGGCTCACCCCCAAGAACTCCGGCGAGGCCTACAACGACGCCGTCTCCAAGAAGGAGCAGGCGCTCACCATGTTCAAGCTGGGCATCCTCGGGCTGGAGGAGCGCGCGGCGGTGGAGGGCCTCTACTGGCGGCTGTGCCGGCGACTGGTGGAGATCAACAAGAAGCGCAAGCGCGTGCCCGGTCCCACCCGCGGCCTGGACGACAAGCTCGCCGATCAGTACATGGCCAACTTCAGCCTCTTCCAGAGCGCGCCGGACCACTGGGCCATCAACCAGCTCTTCCCCATCGTGCCGTTGCACCGCCACACCGAGCAGCCCACCCGCGACTCCACCATCGTGGACATCACCTGCGATTCGGACGGGAAGATCGACACCTTCATCGAGGGGGAGTCGGTGGACGAGACCATCGCGCTCCATGCCCTGACCACCGGCGAGCCCTACTACCTGGGGATGTTCCTGACCGGGGCCTACCAGGACATCATGGGTGACATGCACAATCTCTTCGGGCGCGTACACGAGGTCCACGTCTTCGTCGACGACGACGACCCGGAGGACTTCTACATCGAGGAAGTGATCCCGGGCGACACCATGGAGCGGGTGCTCGCGCGGGTGCAGTACGAGCCGAGCGACCTGGCGAAGCGGATCAAGCAGGCGCTGGACGGCAGGGTGCGCGAAGGGCACGTGAAGCCGAAAGAGAGCGTGCAGCTCACCGACTTCTAC
>DASRTX010000267.1:0-5526 GCA_035655715.1 Myxococcales bacterium
CCGGGCACCTTGGCGCCCGCGCCGGCGATGTCGGCCTCGTCGCCCGGGGAGAGCGAGCCGGAGAAGAGCGTCCCCGTCACCACCGTCCCGAATCCCTTCACCGCGAAGGAGCGGTCCAGCGGCAGGAAGAGCGGCGCCTGCTCGGGACGCGGGGCCTCCTGCCGCGCCTTCACCGCGGCAGCCACCGCCCGGATCAGGTCGGGAAGGCCCTTGCCGGTGCGGGCGGACACCTCGACGATCTCCGCCTCTTCCAGGAACGTGCCCTGCACCAGCTCGCGCAGCTCCAGCGCGAGCAGCTCGCGGTGGTCGGGCCCCAGCTCCGGCAAGAGGTCGGCCTTGGTCATGGCGATCACGCCGGCCTGCACGCCGAGCAGCCGGAGCACGTCCAGGTGCTCCGCCGTCTGCGGCATGGGGCCTTCGTCCGCCGCGACGCAGAGCACGGCCACGTCGATGCCGCCGGCAGCTGCGACCATTGCGCGCAGGAAGCGCTCGTGGCCGGGGACGTCCACCACGCCGGCGATGCCGATGCCGGGCAGATCCAGGTGCGCGTAGCCGGCCTCCAGCGTGATGCCGCGCCGCTTCTCCTCGGGCAGCCGGTCGGTGTCGATGCCGGTGAGCGCCTTCACCAGCGCGGTCTTGCCGTGGTCGACGTGGCCGGCGGTGCCGATCACCACGCGCAGCGGGCTGCTCATTCGTCGACCCACCCGACGCCGGGCGCGAGCTTGCCGCGATCCAGCGCCGCTTCTCCGCGCATCACCGCTACCGGCGCGGCGCAGTAGAGCGTGCTCCAGAGCGCGGCGGGCCGGTGGTTGCCGCTGCGCTTGAGGCCGCCGAAGGGCAGCCGGCCGCTGGCTCCCACCGTCGGGGCGTTCCAGTTGACCACGCCGCACTCGAGCGCGGCCTGGCAGCGGTCGAAGCTCTCCTGACTCCGGGAATGCACGCTGGCGGCAAGTCCATAGTCGGTGGCGTTGGCGATGCGCAGCGCCTCCTCCTCCGATTGGGCGGGGTAGACCGCCAGGTCGGGGCCGAACAGCTCCTCGCGCTCGTAGGCGCTGCCGGTCCTTCGCGCAACATAATGGACCGAGGGCGAGACGTAGCAGCCGTCCAGGCCGCGCGGCTTCAGGCGTCGCGCCTCGAGCAGCGTCTCCGCATCGCTTGCCTTCACGCCGGCAAGGAACTTCTCCAGCGCTTGCGGCGAGGCGAGCGGGCCCATGAAGACGCCGTCGTCCAGGGGATGGCCGATGGACAGCTGCGCGGCGAGCTGCGCGATGCGCCGGCCGAACCTGCGCGCGTCGCCCACCACGATGGCGCGGGAGGCCGCCGTGCAGCGCTGGCCCGCGGAGACGAAGGCGGAGAAGAGGACGTCGTACACAGCCTTGTCGAAGTCCGCGTCGGGCAGCACGATGGCGGCGTTCTTGCCGCCCATCTCCAGCGCCAGCATCCGCGCGCGGCCGTAGTTGGCCTTCTCGATGGCCTGGCCTACCGCCCAGCTTCCGGTGAAGAGCACGCCGTCGAGGTCCGCATGGGCGGAGAGCGCCGCTCCCACCGGGGGCCCGCCCTGGACGAGATTGAAGACGCCGCGAGGAACACCCGCCTCCTCCAGGCACCGCGCGTAGACCTCGGCGGCGTGAGGGGCCACCTCGCTGGGCTTGAAGACCACCGAATTGCCGCAGGCCAGAGCGGGCAGGATGTGGCCGTTGGGCAGGTGCACGGGGAAGTTGAAGGGCCCCAGCACTGCCAGCACGCCGAGCGGCCGGAAGCGGCACTCCGCGCCGGGCTGCCCCGGCGCCGCGAACGTCGAGACCAGCCGCAGCCCCTCGTCCGCGGTGATGGCCGCCTTGGCGCTGCAGGCCTGCGCCTCGGTGCGCGCCTCCCAGAGCGGTTTGCCCACGTCGAGCGCGATGGCGCGGGCCAGTTCCTCCTCGCGCCGCTTGAGCACCGCGCCGGCGTCGCGGACGAGCTGTGCGCGCTCCGCCTGCGGGCGCGCCGCGAAGGCGGGCTGCGCCTCCCGTGCCGCCTGCACGGCCCGGTCCACCTGCGACACGGCCCAGGCATGACGTCCCAGGGACAGGGAAAGATCGGCGGGCGAGCGATCGTCGATGATCCCGTCCGGCCTGTCCGGCTCGGAGAAGCTGCCCGCGATGAGGTCCATCGGAGGGGCGGATGTGTAACATGCCGGCTACTCGAAGGGGATGGTGTGCAGCCGGTCTCCGTCGCGGGCGTCCAGCGCCTCCACAGCCTCCTCCGGGAGCTGCGCTGCCGCGTCGCGGAAGGCGCAGAGGGCGCGGACGGCGCGGAACCGGTTGCGGCCCTGCGTGCGCTCGACGGCGACGAGGCGGTCCTCCACCTCTCCGGGGGCAGGCTCCGTCCCTTCGGGCAGCCGCTCGGCGGCGAGCCGGGCACGGCGGAAGCGGCGGATGGGCTCGATCAGCTCGGTGGGGGCCGAATGGTGGGGGCCGCCGTCGAAAGGATCGATGCGCTCGTCGTAGCGGAAGCCGATCTTCGCCAGCATGCTCTTGGCGCCCCCGCTCTCCGGACCCACCTCGCCGATGGCGTCCTGGATCTTCTGCGAGAAGATGGTGGCGTAGATCTCCCCCGGCGGAAAGAGCTGCTGGATGAACTCCTTGTTCTGGCGCGAGAGCCGGTCCGCCTCCTGGTAGCTCAGCCCGGTGAACTTGCGCCCCAGCGCCTCCCACAGCGGACTGCGGCCGTCCTCTTCCTTCCGCGGCAGAAGCTCCACCAGGATGCGGTCGCGGAAGCGCGGGCGGTGCATGGCCACATAGAGGAAGCGCACGTAGCTGAGCTGCTTTCCCGGCTTGCCCTGTCCCCGGAACTGCGGGTCCACCACCAGCCCGCCGATCTCGGTGGGGCCGTCGAAGTTGTAGCCGATGGAGAGCACCCGGTGGCGGAAGTGCTTGTCCACGCTGTGGGAGTAGTGCTCCTTCTCGTAGACGTCGAAGAAGATGTGCGGCGCGTCGCGGGTGCCGTGCTGGGCGATGATCAGCGAGGACCCCGCGATCTTGCCGCTGCGCATGTCCTCCATCACGAACAGGTACTCGCGCTCGAAGGGATCGCGGATGCGGCCGTCGAAGGAGCGGGCCGATTTTTCCAGGATGGAGGAGAGCTGCTTCTCGTCGTCGGGCAGGTTGACGGTATCGAGCACGGAAGCGAGCTTGCGCAGGCCGGGCAAGTCGCTCCTCTGGACGTCGCGGATCACGTACACGCGCAGAGCTCCACAAGCAGGGACTCGTAGAGATCGCACGCCTTCTCCAGTTGCGCCATCTCGATGCGCTCGTTGGGCGTGTGCGCGTTGCCGGTGCTCGTCCCCGGGCCGATGACGATGGCCTCGCAGCCCGCGCGAGCGAAGACGCCGGCCTCGGTGCTGGTGGGCTTGGCGCGCGGCGTTGGATCGAGCCCGTGGGCGGAGACGATCTTCTGGACGGACCTGATCAGGGGCGCGTCCGAGGCGAGCGACATGCCCCCCGCGTTGCGCTCGATTCCGACCGTGATCTCCAGCTCGCCTTCGCCGAGTTGCCGGACCCAGTCCTGCGCCGCGCGCGAGAACGAGGCGATCAGGGCGTCAGGATCGTGGTCCGGCAAGAGGCGCGCATCGAGCTGGATGGAGATCCCCCTCTCTACTGCCTCGAGCACGTTGAGGCCGCCCACGGCGCCCGGAGGGTCGAAGCGGGGGTCGGAGCCCTGTGGCAGCGTGCGCTGCCAGAGCTCCTCCAGCGCAGAGGCGGTGGCCAGCGCGCGCCAGAGGTTGGGTTGCGCTTCGCGCGGCGGCAGGAACTTCGTGGCCGCGGGCTGCGGCGCGCCCTTCTCCCGCGGCGCTGGTACTTCCAGCGTGCAGCTCGCGGGGACGACGTTGGTGCCCGAGCCGCCGCGCGCGGCCAGCACCGGCGACCCCGAGGACTTCACCCAGGCCAGGGCCTCGAGGATGGCGTTCTTTCCGAGGTGCGGCGTGGAGCTGTGCGCCGCCTTGCCGGCGAACTGCAGCTCCTCGACGCCGGGTCCCCCCGCGTCCACGAGGCGCGCCTTCCGGTCGCGGATGGTGCAACGCGTAACCGCGTAGCCCTTGTGGGCGGAGATGATGGCGAGCTCGCTGGGCTCGCCGCACAGCACCTGCGCCGGAGCGACCTGGCGGAACAGCTCGCTCCCGGCGAAGTGCCGCGCGCCGCGCAGGCCCACTTCTTCGCCGAAGGTGCCGAGCAGCCAGTAGGGCCTCAGGGCCTTCCGACCCTGCAGCCGGCGCACCGCCTCCGCCTTGCAGAGGGCGTCGAGCTTCACGTCGGCCACTCCCAGGCCATGCAGCCAGCCTTCCTGGACGGTGAGCGTCCAGGGATCGGTGCGCCACTTCTCCAGCGGACCGGGCGGCACCGTGTCGAGGTGGGTCACGAGCAGTACGCCGCCGGGACCGGCCGCCTCTCCGCCCGGTCCTCCGAGCAGGTTGACGTGGATGCCCTCGACCACCTGGCGCCGCACTTGCAGACCGGCGTGCTCCCACAGTCCGGCCAGGAGATCAGCCGCCTGGCGGGTCCCCTGCGTCGAGACGGTGTTGGCGCCGATCAGCTGGCGCGCCAGCTCGAGGAATCCGGTGGAGAGCATGGGGCGCTCCCTCTGTCACGGACGCTGCCGCGGGTCAACCGCGTGGCTAGTTTTGCGGCCGATGCTCTCTCGGGAGCGGAGCGGGGTTCCCCATGGCCGACAAGACGATGCCGTTCGTGATGGACATGCAGGAGATCCAGCGCCGCGCGCGCGAGCACGTGATGAACGGCGCGGTGACGCCGGCCTACCGCGGCGACGTGGACACCGCCATCCGCCTGCTCAACGAGGCGCTCGCCACCGAGATCGTCTGCACCCTGCGCTACCGCCGGCATCACTACATGGCGGCGGGCATCCACTACCAGGCCATCGCCGACGAGTTCATGGAGCACGCGAACCAGGAGCAGCAGCACGCCGACCGCATCGCCGAACGCATCCGACAGCTGGGCGGCGCGCCGGACTTCAACCCCGAAGGCCTGCTCACTCGCAGCCATGCCCAGTACGCGGAGGGCAATTCGCTGGTGGACATGATCAAGGAGGACTTGATCGCCGAGCGGATCGCCATCGAATCGTATCTCGAGCTGATCCGGTTCTTCGGCGAGAACGACCCCACCTCGCGGCGGCTGATGGAGGACGTGCTGCAGCAGGAGGAGGAGCACGCGGACGACATGGCCACGCTGCTGGAGACGCTGGACCCGCGGGAACAGAGCGCGCCGTCGGGTGCGACGCACTGAAGTACTTCAGATCAACCGCCAAGCACGCCAAGCACGCCAAGGTTTGGTATGGGGTGCGGCGTGCGTGCGGTGGTGCAGCGGGTCTCCGAGGCGTCCGTGACCGTGGACGGGAAGGTCACGGGTTCCGTCGGGCATGGACTGTGCGTATTGCTCGGCGTGGGGACGCAGGATGGCGACGAGGATGCGCGGTGGATGGCGGACAAGATCTGTGACCTGCGCATCTTCGAGGACGAGCAGGGGAAGATGA
>DASRTX010000268.1:0-2139 GCA_035655715.1 Myxococcales bacterium
TGGAGGCGATTCCGCAGCCGCCGCCGCGCCAGCTACGCTCGCCGCGCCTGCGGCCGCCGCGTCCCGGGCTGGAGGAGTTCGCGCGCACCAACGTGCGCGGGCAGCGCGATCCCGACTACGTGACCGTCACCGTGCGCACGCCTTTGGGCGACCTCACCTCGGCGCAGTTCCGCGCGGTGGCCGACCTCGCGGAAGAGTTCAGCGAGGAACGCGAGGCCCGCACCGCGCTGGAGCAGAACCTGCTCTTCCGCTTCGTGCGGCGCTCCCACCTGGCCTCGCTGCACGCTGCCCTGGACGCGCAGGGCCTCGCACAGGCTGGCGCCCAGACGATCTCCGACGTGGTCAGCTGCCCGGGCGCGTACTCCTGCCGCCTGGCGGTGACGCAGTCGCGCGGAATGGCCGACGCGCTCACCCACGCGCTGGAAGGTCGGCCCGAGCAGATCTCCATCAAGATCTCCGGCTGCCCCAACGGCTGCGGCCAGCACTACGTCGCGGGCATCGGCCTGCAGGGTTCGGTGCGCAAGGTCGACGGCCGCTCCGTGCCGCAGTACCACCTCTACCTGGGCGGCGGCTTCGGCGACACACAGGCTTCCTTCGGACGGCTGGCGGCAAAGGTGCCGGCGCGCAGGGTGCCGGAGGCGGTGCGCCGGCTGGCTGATGTCTACACGGCGGAAGCGCACCCCGGCGAGGGCGCCGACGCCTTCTTCGCGCGCGTCCCGGTGGAGCGCATCTCCTCGCTGCTGGCCGAGCTGGAGGTGCTGGAGCACGGCGCGGCGGAGGACTTCATCGACCTCGGCGAGGCCAAGCAGTTCGAGGTGCAGACGACCGAAGGCGAATGCGCGGCGTGAGCCCGGAGGGGCAAATGAAGAGGATCTCGCTGGATTGGTGGGCGGTGATCGCCGCACTCGGCGCGGTGGTGCTGGTCAAGTCTCTTCACCTGACCGTGGGCTGGTGACGCGATGAGCGAAGCGATTGCCATCCAGAGGCCGTCCATCGCGTTGCCGTGGCGCATCGTCCGGCTCTTGCCAGGGGTCGCGCTGCTCTTCGCCATCGGCTACGCCGGCAAGCTCGCCGAGGCGCTGCTGCGCGACTACGGCAAGGCCCATCACGTCGCGCTGCCCAACATCGAGTACGTGCTCTGGGCCATCCTGCTCGGGCTTCTGATCTCCAACACGGTGGGCGTGGCGCAGGTCTTCCGACCGGGCATCGCCACCTACGATTTCTGGCTCAAGGCGGGAATCGTGCTGTTGGGCGCGCGCTTCCTCATCGGCGACGTGCTGCAGCTGGGACGCATCTCGCTTGCGCTGGTGGGCATCGAGCTGGCGGTGGCCATCGGCATCATGACGCTGCTCGGCCGATGGTTCCGGCTCAAGCCCAAGCTCACCAGCCTGCTGGCCATCGGCTCGTCCATCTGCGGCGTCTCGGCCATCATCGCAGCCAAGGGCGCCATCGAGGCCGACGACGACGACGCCACCTTCGCCATCGCAGCCATCCTGGCGCTGGGCGCGTTCGGTCTCTTCGCCTACCCCGCCATCGGCCATTTCCTGCACATGAGCGACCGCGCCTTCGGGCTCTGGGCGGGATTGGCAGTGGACAACACCGCGGAGGCGGCTGCCGCCGGCGCCATCTACTCCGACGCGGCGGGCAAGGTGGCGGTGCTCACCAAGTCCACCCGCAACGCGATGATCGGCTTCGTGGTGCTGGCCTACGCCATCTACTGGGCAGCGAAGGGGCAGGCGCACGAGGTGCAGGGGAAGGCGGCGTTCGTGTGGCAGAAGTTCCCCAAGTTCGTGCTCGGGTTCCTCTTCATCTCGGCGCTGGCCACCTTCGGCGCGTTCCAGAACGACCAGGTCGCTTCGCTGGCGAACCTCTCCCGCTGGGCCTTCCTGCTCACCTTCGCGGGCGTGGGCCTGAAGACGGACTTCCGCGAAATCCGCCGCCAGGGCCTGCGGCCCTTCGTGGTCGGTGCCCTCGCCGAGCTGAGCGTCACGGTGGTGACGCTGGGAATGGTCCTGGCCGCCGCCTCCGTCTTCTCACTCTGAAAGCCAAATCGGGGACACGATACGGAATTGATCGTATTGTGTCCCCGAATTTCAGGCGAGGTCGAAGCGGAGTTCGCCCAGCTTCTCGATGCTGCAC
>DASRTX010000269.1:0-7637 GCA_035655715.1 Myxococcales bacterium
CCGCCGCCGCCACGCTCGCTGTCCTGGTGGGCCTCGCGCTGCTCGTGGCGGCGGTGCTGCGATTCGGATTCGTCGCGGACTTCATCTCCGAGCCCGTGCTGGCCGGCTTCAAGGCCGGCGTGGGCGCGGTGATCATCGCCGACCAGCTCCCCAAGCTGCTCGGCTTCCACATCCACAAGGCCGGCTTCTTCCGCGATCTCCTGACCATCGTCCGGACCGCCGGCGACACTTCCCTGCCCACCCTGCTCGTCTCGGCCGGGATGTTCGCGGTCATCGTCTCGCTCAAGCGCTGGGTCCCGCGGCTGCCGGCGGCGCTGGGAGCAGTGGCGCTGGGCATCGCCGGCAGCGCGCTCCTGGGCCTGCCCGCGCTGGGCGTGAAGACCATCGGCGCCATCCCCTCCGGCATTCCCTCGCTGGTCCGGCCCGACCTGTCCCTGCTCGAGCCGCTCTGGCTCGCCGCCATCGCCATCGCCCTGATGAGCTTCACCGAAACCATCGCCAGCGAGCGCGCCTTCGCGGCGCCGGGCCAACCGCGGCCCGCTCCCAACCAGGAGCTGGTCGCCACCGGGATGGCGAATCTTCTTGGCGGCCTCTTCGGGGCCATGCCCGCGGGCGGAGGAACGAGCCAGACGCTGGTCAACCAGCGCGCCGGAGCGCGCACGCAGCTCGCCGGACTGGTCGTCGGGCTGGTCGCGCTGGCCACGCTCTTGCTGCTCGCGCCGGCCATCTCGCTCATGCCCGAAGCCACGCTGGCCATCGTGGTGGTGGTCTACTCCGCCGAGCTGCTCGACTTGCGGGAGTTCCGGGCCATCAACGCCATCCGGCGCACGGAGCTCTGGTGGGCGGTCACGGCCTTCGGCGGCGTCCTGGTGCTGGGGACGCTGCGCGGGATCGTCCTGGCCGTGATCGTCTCCCTCCTTTCGCTCGCGTACCAGGCCAGCAAGCCCGCCGTGTACGAGGTGGCGCGCAAGCGGGGCACCAACGTCTTCCGCCGCCGCTCCGAGCCGCATGCCGCCGACGAAACCTGGCCCGGCCTGTTGATGATCCGCGTGGAGGGGCGGATCTTCTTCGGCAACACCCAACGGGTGCTCGAGCTGGTGACGCCCCTCGCCGAGGAGGCGACTCCGCGCGTGATCGTCCTCGATTGCAGCGCGATCTTCGATCTCGAATACTCGGCGTTGAAGATGCTGGGCGAGGTGGAGGAGCGGATCGCCGGCCGCGGCGCCGAGCTCTGGCTGGCCGCGCTCAACCCGGAGGCGCGGCGCGGCGTGGAGCGGTCGCCGCTCGGCAAGGCGCTCGGGCACGGGCGCATGCTTGCCGACCTGGAGCACGCGGTGGCGAAGTATCAAGCCCGCCAAGCGGCGTGAGCCGGGTCAGTACTGATCGAACAGCGCCTGCACCGCTTTCGGGTCCTTGCTCTTCAACAGTGCCAGTTGGAGGAGCACCCTCGCCTTCTGGGGATTCAGCTCCTGCGCCGCCACGAAGCCGAGCTTGTCGTCGTCCACTTCCACGTTGCGGGCCACCGCGCCCGAGTTGGTCCTCGAGCTGCGGACCACGACGATGCCCTTCTTCGCCGCCGCGGCGAGCGCCTCGATCACCGCCTGCGTGGCGTTGCCGTCTCCCACGCCGGCGAGGACGATCCCCTTTGCGCCCGCGGCAAGCGCGGCATTGACCAGCTCTGGCCCGACGTTGGCGTAGGCGTAGACGATGTCCACGCGCGGCAGCACATCCGGAATCACTCCGGCAAAGGCGCTGCCGGCGGTGTGCTTCCAGGCGGGCCTGGAAAACCAACGCGCCTTGCCGAAGAGCACGAGACCGGCGAGCCCGCGGTTGGGCGAGCTGAAGGTGTCGAGCGCGGTGGTGTTGGTCTTGGTGGTCTCGCGCGCGAAGTGGATCCGATCGTTCAACACAACCAGCACGCCGCGGCCGCGCGCCGCCGGATCCGACGCCACCGCGACCGCGTTGTAGAGGTTCATCGGGCCGTCCGCGCTGGTGGCGGTGGCGGGCCGCATCGATCCCACCAGCACCACCGGCTTGTCGCTGCGGGTGACCAGGTTGAGGAAGTACCCGGTCTCTTCCATGGTGTCGGTGCCGTGGGTGATGACCACCGCGTCGATCTCGGGGCTGCCCAGAACCTGGTTGACGCGCCGGCCCAGCTTGATCCAGACGGCGTCGTTCATGTCCTGGCTTCCGATGCTGGCGATCTGCTCACCGCTGACCTCGGCCAGCTCGCCGAGCCCGGGAACCGCCTTGATGAGCACACCGACGTCGTACGCGGCGGACTTGTAGGCGACGTCGCCGGGCCTGGACTGCGCGCCCGCGATGGTGCCGCCGGTGGCGAGGATCTTCACGCGCGCCCGGGCAGGGACCGGCTCGAGCGCGTGTGCCTGCGCCAGCGCCACCGCGGGAAAGGCGAATGCCGCCAGCGTCGCCACGAACCCTCTTCTCGTGACGTCCATCAGCGCAGGCCGTCAGACCGACGGCGCGACTCCCGCAGAAGGCTTCGCGACTGCACCGGCGCCCGGCGACACGGCGGGAGCGGGGGCCGGCTCCCCAAGCCCCGAGGCGATCCAGCTCTCCAGCAGCGTGGAGGTGACCGCAAGGATCACGGGACCGACGAAGAGCCCGATGATCCCCAGCCAGAGGAGGCCGCCGATGACGCCGGGAAGGATCAGCAGCAGAGAGATATCCGCCCCCTTCTTGATCAGTACCGGCCGCAGGACGTTGTCGAGGACGGCGGTCACCAACGTGAAAACGAGCAGCACCGTAGCGCGGCCGGTCGCCCCGGTCGTGTAGAGCCAGATGGTGCACGGCAGCAGGACCAGCAGCGGTCCGAGCTGGGCGATGCAGAGCAGCAAGATGACGGCGGTGAGGACGCCTGCGAAAGGCACGCCAGCCGCGACCAGGCCGATGCCCGCGAGCACACACTGCACCAGCGCCGTCACCACGATGCCCAGAGCCACCGCACGGATGGCCTTTCCCGCCAGAAGCACGATCTCATCGCCCCGCTCTCCCGAGAGCCGGCGGAAGAAGCGGCGAAGCTGGAGGGCAGCGCCCTCGCCCTTGACATAGAGAATCGCGGCGATGCCCACGGTGAGCAGGAAGTAGACCATCATCGCCCCGAAGCTTCCCGCCTGGGCCGCGAACCACGCCAGCGCCGACTTGAGGTACGGCGTCACCCGCTCGGTCAGCGCCTGCGGATCCAGCGCGGCCAACGCGAGCCATCTCTGCTCGAGCTTGCGCCCCACCACGGGCAGGCCCTCGACCCAATGCGGTGGAGGCGGCAATCCGCGCGTCGAGATCTCGCGGGCGAGGTCCACCATGCGGTCGGATTGATCGAGGATGGTGGAGACGGCGAGGTAGAGCGGGACGAACAAGAGCAGCAGCAGGACAGTGGTCATCACCGCGGCGGCGGCGCCGCGCCGTCCGCCGAGCCGGGCCTGGAGACGGATCAGCAGCGGCCAGGTGGAGACGGCGAGCATCGTCGCCCAAAGCAGCGAGACGAGGAACGGCTGCAGCACCCGGAGGCTTCCCCCGAGCAACAGACCGATGCCCAGCACGGACAGTGTAATGCGGGCGAGCTCGCGAGAGGGACCCGGCGTCGCGGTATCCATGGCGCCATTGTCCGCCCATTGCAGGCCGGCCGCAGTACGGCCTAGGTCCAATACCTCGCGCGGACCGGCCGGGCTTTGATGGAAACCATGGACACGCCGGAACCGCGGCGGTCTGGCTGGAAGCGCAAGGTGGTCCTCGCCGTGGTCGCATTCGGCGGCGTCGTGGCGTTGTACACCTGGACCGCACTCCACCTCGCCTATTCACGCGGTGAGCGCGTGGGCTACGTGCAGAAGTTTGCGCACAGGGGCTGGGTTTGCAAGACCTGGGAGGGCGAGCTGGCCATCGCGACCGTGCCCGGCGTCGCTCCGGAGAAGTTCTACTTCAGCACCCGCAGCAACCCGGTCGCGGCCCAGGTGAACGACATGCTGGGCAAGCGCGTGCGCATCCGCTACGACCAGTACAAATTCGTTCCCACCACCTGCTTCGGCGACACCGAGTACTTCGTGGCGGAGGCGCAGCCCATCGACGAGCGGCAATAGGAGCCTCGATGGCCCCGCGGGCGCCGATGGTCGCTGCCAGGCTCCTGGCGCTCTTCGCCTCGCAGGCGCTGGTCGCCGCGGCCGCCCGTGCCGAGGAGCAGGCTCCGCCGGACGCAAAGGAGGCCCCCTCGACCGGATTGCCCTCGGTGCCGGGGCTCGAGTGGCGGTTCCACCTCGACGCCACCTGGGGCACGTTCGGCTTCGTCCACTCGCTCTACACCAACCCGCGGCCGGACCAGCCCTCCGGCGATCTGACCGACAACTGGTTCGAGGGCTCGATCAAGCCGGGCCTCTCCGCGAGCTACACCAGGGTGGGGGAGCTCTACGGCAAGATCAGCGCGGTCGGCGAGCGCACCTACGGCACGCCGCCCACGCTGGTCGGAGACGCGGCCTCCTCGTTCCAGCTCGACGATCTCTACGTCGGGTGGCGGTCGGGCAAGCTCCTGGGGATGGGCGAGAACGCGCTCGACTTCACCGTGGGCCGCACGCAGTACCGGTTGGGTCAGGGCTTCCTCATCTGGGACGGGACCGCGGAAGGCGGGACGCGCGGAGGGTTCTGGACCAACGCGCGAAACGCTTTTGGCTTCGCCTCCGTGGGCCGGTTCAAGGCAGGCGCCCACACGGTGGAAGCGTTCTATCTGGTGAAGGACGAGTTGCCGGAGGCCGCCACGGGCAGCAAGCTGCTGGGCTTCAACTACGAGCTTTCGCTGGGCAGGGCCACCACGTTGGGCGCCACGTACTTGCGCGGCTTCGCGCATGCTGCCCAACAGCGCGAGGGAATGAACGTCTACAACCTGCGCGCTTCCACCTCGCCCATCGCCGCCCTGCCGGGGCTCTCCTTCGAGGGAGAGTACGCGCGCGAGCACAACGGCAGCGCGCTGGACGCGACCGGATGGACGATCCAGGCCGGGTACGAGATCCCCATCGCCTGGACGCCGCGGATCTCCTACCGGTTCGCTTTCTTCCAGGGCGACGATCCCGCCACCTCGAAGAGCGAGGCCTTCGATGCCTGGTTCATGGGCGCCTCCGACTGGGGCACCTGGTGGCAAGGCGAGATTGCGGGCGAGTACTTCATCTCCAACTCCAACCTGCTCTCGCACCAGGTCCGCCTGCACCTGGCTCCGTCGGAGAAGCTGGGGACCGGGCTGATCTTCTACCGGTTCCTCTTCGACAAGCCGGCCGCCCTGGGGCCCGCGGTCACCTCCAGGGACGTCGCCTGGGAGCTGGACTGGTACGCGGATTGGAAGGCGAACGACCATTTCACCGTGAGTCTCATCGCCGCCTTCGCCTCGCCGGGCGAGGGTGTGGCCCAGGCGTACGGGCGCACCCAGGACCTCTGGTACGGAATGATCTTCGCCGCGTACAACTATTAGGGCATCGCGAGGTCCTGCTTCGGCTCGGTTGGCCCTGCAGCAGCAGGCTCCTCCACCGGCCAGACGAAGCGCAGTGGCGATCGCAGCGCCGCCTTGCACAGGTAGCCCAGGATCCCCAGCTGCTCCCTCCAACCCACGTCGTAGGCGCGCAGCGCAACCACCGCGGCGATGAGGAAGCTGACCGAGAGGTTGAGGACGAAGATGAGGCAGATGCCGAAGACCGCGTGGTGCAGCCAGAGATCGCCCAGCGTGTTCTCTCCGAAGTGCGACGCCGCCAGCGCCAGCGTGCCGGTGGAGAGGGTGACGTGGCGCACGTCCAGCGGCAGCCCGAAGAAGGCGCCGGTGACGGGCGCGAAGCCGAGCAGGTATCCGAGCACGATGCTCGAGGACCAGGCGCCCAGGTTGCGATCCAGCGCTCCCGCGAGGGCGATCATGCGGCGCCTGCCCACGTACGCGCCGATCGGGGACTCGGCGATGGCCCGCGGCAGCCGGTAGAAGACGGCGAAGTTCTCGCACCACCCTCCTGCCAGCGCCGCCAGCCAGAGGAGGACGCCGGTGACGATGGCGTAGAAGGCGGTGCCGGAGGCGAGCGCGTGCAGCGCTTGGTAGACGTGTGCCGCGGTCTCGGCCTCGAGGAACGATCGCTTGAAGAGGAGCGAATAGACCTTCTCGAAGGCGACCGCGCCCAGGCAGACCGCGGTGACGTTGCCGACGGCGGCGGCGAGCTGCGTGCGGGTGATGCGGGCGACGAAATCGGCGATCTTGCTCGAGCGCTCGAGCCCGCGGTTGTCGCGCACGATGCCGGCGAAGGTGGCCGCCGTCGCCGCCGGCTGCTTGGTGGCCAGCGCGAGATGGAGGGTGTGCAAGAGCACGAAGCTCACCGCGTAGTTGGTGCCCGCCACGAAGCCTTCGACGAAGAGCGGCGCGTGCGCCTCGACGATGCGCAGCTTGAGCGCGGCGGTGAAGACGGTGAGGAGCCCGCCTCCCAACGCCGCCAGCCACATCTGGCCGTATTCCCACCTGCCTCGCGCGATGTAGTGCTCACCGCTCCTGCCGGTGCGCTCCACCGTCTTGCGGGCGAGGAGGTTGAGGTTGTCGTGCAGGTAGGCGCCGATGCTCTCGTCGGACAGCCGCCCGGCGATCAGGCGGTCGAGCAGCGTGCGGACGGCGAGGACGCGGTGATGCGGGTCCTCCGCGTGCAGGACATCGAGCAACTGCTCCATGCGCAAAAGGCAGGCGTCGATCTTCCGCAGATCGAAGACCAGCTCCACGCTGACCCCGGCCGCCTCCATGTGCTGGCGGACGGCGGCCATCTCCTCGCGGCAGCCGTCCACCACCACCTTCCAGCCGAAGAGCAGCTCCCGGGCCTCGCCGCCGTCCGCGCGCACCACGTCCTCGGTGCGGCCTACCAGCCGATAGAAGGGAGAATCGACCACGCTCTGGGTGGCGCTGCGCTCGCGGACCTGGGGGCGCAACCCCAGGCTCGCCGCGCGGGTGGCGAGCAGCCGCACCGCCTCACGCAGGTCGCGGCGTTGCCGCTCCCAGAAGTCGGGCGAGTCCTGGGGAGTGAGGACGCCCGCCAGCATCTCGAACACCGCGGGCGGTATGCGCAGGAACTGACCTGCCTGGTGCTTGCCGGCGTACAGGCTGGTGAGCAGCCGGGCGGCATCCGACTCGCTGCGCGCCGAAGGCAGCACCATTCCCACCATCCGCCGCACGATCTCCGAGAAGAGGCTGCCATCGGAGGGGATTCCGCTCTCGGCAAAGAGAAAGACCGAGCCCAGGTTCTGGAACAGCTCCCCGATCCTGGCCTGGAACCGCGCGCGCGCCTCTGGGTTGAGACGCAGGTGCTCGATGAAAGCGAGGAGCTGGCCGGACTGTCCGCGGTCTTGCAGCCAGCGGACCAGCCGGACCAGACGCGCGTAGTGCGTGCGCAGCCCGCTGCTCTCGCAGAAGGACTCGATCAGGTGGAGCAGCTCGGGGCTCGGAACCCGACTGCGCCGCCGACTCGCAGAGGGCAACGGACCTGCATCCTTGAACGTCGGCTCCATCTCCAGATCCCGGGCTCAGGCCGCCTTCGTCGGCTCCTCCTTGGGCAGCACCGGCAGGTTCCGCACTCCCCAGCCGAAGAGGAAGATGGTCGCGGCGATCAGGCCGATGGAGACGCCCC
>DASRTX010000270.1:0-2254 GCA_035655715.1 Myxococcales bacterium
AGGGTGAGGTGGCTGGGAACGATCGGGAAGCTATCGCAATAGAGGTCGAGCATCGCCTTGGCCATGCGATAGAGTTCCGGGCGCCGCGGCATGTTCTCGATGCGGGAGACGGTCGGCTGTGAGCACAGTGCCGGTCCCGTCACCGGTGGCCGGTCCAGCGCCATTTTGAAGACGGGATCGCCGCGCAGCACGTCGCAGTCATTGCCGTCGGGATAGCCGGCGACAATCGCCAGCATGCGAAACCGCAGGATTTCATCAAGGGGATGCGTGATCTTGCCTGGCTGCCGCGGATCGTGCAGGCAAGCCGCCAAACGGTTCGCCAGGTTCAGCCGCCTTCGACGTCCTGGAACAGCAGGACACCACCATCGGCAGAGGTGCACCGGGCGTCGATCATGACCGAAATCGGCTTGTCACCAACCGGTGACAGGCTGGGCAGGACAAGCGTATCTTTTTCCATGGTGGGTGGGCGCTCCCCAGGGCTTGGATTGGCCTCGACACCCAAATCCTACGTTCGCCCAAGAGCTTGCGCTACACCCACCGCCCTCCTGATACGCCGCCCGCCTTCGTGAATAATCCGGGCTAAACCCAATACCGTTCAGTGGGTTTCGATCAAAATGTGATCGGCATAGATCAGGCATTGTCTTGGGGGCAGGATCGGCTGAGCACGTGCCCTCGTTGGAAAGTTGCTCATCTTGCGCTTGACGGCGCGGGGGTTGTGCCGCCCCCGGCTTTGGTCGGCGGGTCGCACCAGGATCTCGAGGAGGATCGCCTGTTCCATGCGCGCCCGGCCCTCAGGGGGGAAACGCGACATAGAAGGGAAGGTTACGCCGGACGATCTCGACCGTGTGCACGAAGGACAGCGTGTCGGGATCGCAGTCCGCCCGACAACTGGCCTCGTACATCAGCTGGCGGAGGGCGAAATGGGTCAGCAGAAGGCCGTAGAGCTCCTGCCGAACCAGGTCCGGGCGGCGCGAGCGCAGCATCAAGGGACCGCCGGGCAGCGTCACCTTGACCTCCTTCAGCACGGTCTCGTCCTCCCAGCGCTCATGGTACAGCGCCGCCAGTTCGCGCGCCGGCGCCGCCGCGGGGTCGAGGATCGTCGTGACCAGCCGGTAGAGCTGGTCGCCGCCCGGCACACCGGGCAGCCGGTACTCGACGACGCGCACCGTTAGGCCGTCGCGGTCGCGCCGGCGATGCTGGGGCGAGGGGTACAGCCGGCTCAGGCCGGAGCCATCGTCCAGGCGCTGCAAGCAGGGCAGAACGTCCCCGCCGCGCACGCGCCAGAGCAGGTCGGCCCCAGTCGCCACGGCGTCGCGCCACAGGGCGTAGCCGAGGAAGCCCCGGTCAGCCAGGCACAGCATGCCCGGCCCGAGCTGCGCCAGGACCTCGCGCGCCAAGTGGACCTCGCTACTCGCGTAGCCGGCAGGGACCGCCGCGAAGATGGCGTGGGTGCCGGTCTCCAGCAGCGCCAGCAGGCGCAGTTGAGGGAAGCCGGTGTGACCGCGCGGAGCCGATGGCCGGCCGAACGCGCGCTCCAGATCCGGCAGGTCAGGCACGTCGAGCGTCGTCCCGTCGAAGCTGACCAAGCGGCGTCCGCGGTACCAGGCGCCCGGCGTGCCCGGCTCGGCCAGCGGCCGGGCGAGGCGCCGGAACAGCTCACGCATCGGGGCTTCGCCCAGGCGCACCCGGGCTTGGGTGATCGCCGACTTGCACGCCAGGCCCAGGGCGGTGCCGTCCCAGTGCAGCCAGCGCAGTCCCTCCACCAATTCCCGCAGCACCGCGTCGTAGGAGGCGTGGGCATAGAGTGTCAGGGCCATCACGTAGTAGACCATGACGCGCGGCAGCAGCTGGCGCGCCCGCCATGCCACCCGCCCGGTGTCCCGCAGCACCGCATCCACCACGTCGGCCGGGACGAACCGGGTCAGTACCCCCAGCGTCACATGCTCACCAAGCCGCTGGCCCTCGCGCACGCCGCACCGTGTCCTGCCCATGGCGATCCTCCCCTGTCGCCCACCGCGATTGACACGCCATCAACAGATCAGGCCCACATGCCATCACCCCTCATCACACCAGCTTCCCGAAAATGCTCCTGAACGGTATTGGGTCTAGGACACGCCCTATGACCGGTATCGAACACCTTGCGGATAGTATCAAAGCCGAGTTGGAGCGGCTTTTCCCCGACAGCGCAAGACGCAGCGCAGAAAGCTGTCGCTGATGGTAGCGACGATGCAGGACGTGCGGAGCGCCAACCTGA
>DASRTX010000271.1:0-7639 GCA_035655715.1 Myxococcales bacterium
GGCGTCACCCCTGACGCTGGCCCGCAAGCGCGCGCCCTCCGCCCAGACGTCGATCTCAGCCAGCCGCGCTTCGGCCTTGCCGGCCTGCGCCCGCGCCATCAGCGAGATGTGCGCCTTGGCGAACGGCTCCCGAGGCACCGCTTGGCCGGCCGACAGCGCCGGCAGCGCAACCAGGAGCCAGATGGCGCATCTCCCCCGCTTCACACCCACAGTGTCATCGATCAGGAAACCCGGATCAAGTCAGGCACTTGCCCGACCCTATTGGGGGCCCTTGGGACCGGGCAGCAGCAGGGGTCCCTCCCGCACGGCGGTCGTGCGCTCGCCCGTCCCGTGCCTTGCCACCAGGTCAGCCGGGGAGACGCCCAGCAGCTTGCACGCGCGGGCGATCAACGCCTTGGCGTCCAGGAAGTGCAGCCGGTCCCCCTCGAATGCCGCGACGATGACGCCCTTGCACTCCGGCAGCCGCGCGCCGATCGACTCCAGGTGGTACACCAGCCTCGGCAGGAGGGCGGTGGCAAAGGCCTCGAAGTTGCTGAGGACCATCTCGTAGGCCCGGAGGGCCGGCCCGCCCTCGTCGTCGGGGTCGCCGCCGGCGCGCTTACGCCTTGCGCGCGAGATCGCCACGTTCGCGTCGCGCGCCGCGGCGGTCTCGAATTCGTCCTGGAGCAACTGGCCGAGCTTTTCTTCCATGCCTACAGTCTCCCTGAACGAACGGGGGCAGGCTTGCCCGCAGAGGTGCGCCTGCCCATCCTTGTTGCACACTCAGGCGTTGCGCACGTCTGCTCCAGGGAGTGGGAGTGGAGAAATCGTCCCGAATCATTGCCATCTTCAACACCAATCCGGAAGTGCTGGAAGTCGTTCGCGAATCGCTCCAGCAGGCAGGCTTCCAAGCCGTGATCGCGTAAATCGATGACTTGAAGCGCGGCCGGCTCGACATGATCCAGTTCGTCGAGGAGCACAAGCCGGACGTGATCGTCTACGACGTGGCCCCGCCCTACGACACGAACTGGACCTTCCTGCGATTGATGCGGAACTCCAAGGTGATGCAGGGCCGGGCGTTCGTGGTGACCACCACCAACAAGCGCGCGCTCGACGAGCTGATCGGCCCCAACGACGCGGTCGAGCTGCTCTGCAAGCCCTACGATCTGCAGCAGATCGTCGATGCCTGCACCACCGCCTTCGAGAAGCAGGTCGGCGCCAGGTCAGCGTAGCTCGGCCCGCCGCGCCTCCAGCACGTCGCCCAGCGCGCGGCTCGGGGCCGGGCGATCCGCCTTCGGCTCCGGCACGTCGGAGAGCACCACGATGAGCAGCTGCTCGGAGGGGATCCACTTCACCACGCCGTTGTGGCCGTAGTCCTCGGTGCCGCGGGTCCAGATGGTGGGGCCGTCGACGAAGAAGCCGCGGCCGGCGAACCCTTCGCTGAGCTTCACCGTCTGCTGCCAGAGCAGATCGACCGAGGAAGGCGAGAGCAGCCGTCCCCCGGCGAGCGCGTGGACGAAGCGCGAGAGGTCCTGCGCCGTGGTGCAGATTCCCTCGGCGCCCTTGAATCCCCAGTTCTCGCGGGCGCGGTCGCCTTGCGGCGGGCGCGTCAAGCGCGCGACCCGCGCACCGGGAAAGCAGCGCGGCCAGAACCCGGTGTGGCGGAGGCCGGCGCGGTCGAGGATCTCGCGCTGCAGCAGCTCGAAGAAAGGCGCACCGCCCTTGCGCTCGGCGACGATGGCGAGCAGCGAGTATCCGTCGTTGCTGTAGGCGAACTTCCCTTTCGGTCCGCGCGGCAGTGCCAGGACGGTGCGCTGCGCCGCGTCGATGTCGGCGATTCCCTCCGCCGCATAGGCCGCGCGCGGCAGGCCCGAGGTGTGGGTGAGCAGCTCGTCGACGGTGACGTCGCCGACCCGGTCCTCGAGCCGCAGCTTCCCCTGCTCCCGCAGGCGCAGGACGAGGGCGGCGGTGAAGCTCTTGGAGATGGACGCGACCCAGAAGGTGGTGTCAGCGGGCTCGCCGTAGCCCTTGTCGACGAGAACCTTTCCCGCTCGCTCGACGCGAACCACGCCCCGAAAGTGCTGGGCCCGGGCGGCGCTGTCGACCAGGGAAACGGCAGCGGCCAGGAAGAAGAGAAGCATGCTAATGGATTAGCACACCGAGGGATCTTCCGCGCGCGGCGAGCGCGGGCGGTGCTAGGTACCCTTCTTCAGCTCGGTGAGGATGAGCTTGGCGATGGCCTTGAGCGTCTCGTACACCCCCTCGCCCTTGGGGGCTACCGCCTCGAAGTGGGGCACGCCCTTGGGGTTGAGCAGGTTCTGCAGCTCTTCCATCGGCGCGGCGTTGGGCAGGTCGCGCTTGTTGTACTGGACGACGTAGGGAACCTTGTCCAGGTCGTAGCCCTGCTCTTGAAGATTCGTGCGCAGGTTCTCCACCGACTCGATGTTCGCCTCCATGCGCTCGATCTGCGAGTCGGCCACGAACACGACCCCGTCCACGCCCTTGAGGATCAGCTTGCGGGAGGCGTCGTAGAAGACCTGCCCGGGCACCGTGTAGAGGTGGAAGCGGGTCTTGAAACCGCGGATCTCGCCCAACGACAGCGGCAGGAAGTCGAAGAAGAGCGTGCGCTCCGTCTCCGTCGCCAGCGAGATCATCTTGCCCTTCGCCTGCTGGTTGGTGTTGGCGTAGATGAACTGGAGATTGGTCGTCTTCCCGCACAGGCCGGGCCCGTAATAGACGATCTTGCAGTTGATCTCACGCGAGCTGTAATTGATGAAGCTCATTGCCGGTCGGGCCTTCCTTAATCGCTGAAGAGGTTGTCGATGTCGTCGTCGGTGATCTCCGCGAAGGGAGAGCCGGCGCCGGGGACCTGGACCTTCTTCATCAGCCCGTCGAAGATCTTGTTGAGCTCGTCGGAAGCTTTCTTCACCCGCAGCCGCACCAGCCCCAGGCTGGAGCGGGAATCGAAGATCACCACCAGGATCACCCGCCCGCCGATGATGCTGATGTGCAGGTTGTCCTTCTCCCCCTCGTGAAAGAGGATGGAGAACTCCTTCTCGCCGATCAGCTTGGCCAGGCCTCCGGTGGCGGCGATGTTGCCGGCGGTGAGCGAGGCGAGCGAGGTGGTGTCGAGGTTCTCGGTGGCGCCCACCGAGGCGATCAGCTGGCCGTTCTTGTCGACGAGAAACACGATCTTGGCGTTGGCTTCCCGCGACAGCCGCTCGCAGACCCCGCTGATCTGCTGGAATTCCTCGTCGTACATCACCATCTGCGGCTGCATCGCGAGACCTCTTCCCGGGGTAGAGTCGGTGTGCGGACGCTAACAGACGCACGCCTTCAGGTCTAGAAGTTGCGTGACGCTGCATGCGCCTACATTTCCTCAGCTTCCTGGGATTGTTTCACTCCGTCCGCAAGCAGACGCCCGCTGCTTGCCAGTCCGCCACACGAGGGGTACGAATGTCTGGTCCGGTCCTGCGCGACCGCCCTGGAGGAGCCCATGCTCCGAGCCGCCCTGCTGGGGATCCTTGTATCGTTCCTGTTCGCCTGCACGCACACCAACAAGTCCAACGCCTTGCAGCGCAAGGGCGGCGACCGCGCACTCTTCGTCGGGCACACACCCGACGGGCAGATGGTGGTGGCCGCGCACCATTACGACGCCATGAACGGCCTCGCCATCACGTCGGACGAGATCGACGCCACCTCGACGGAGGACGGCACGCTGCTGACCTGCAGGCGCGAGGTCGTCACCGGCTCGCACTATCCGCAGTGGTTCTGCCGCTACAAGGAGGATCATGAGCGGCAGGCCGACGCGGACCGGCAGCGGGCACGGAACTTCCTCGAGGAAGGGCGTTCCACTACCTGCGGCGACTGCGCGAGCCACTGACTTCCGGCGATCAGATCTCCCGGCGGCCCGAGATGGCGCGCGCCAGCGTCACCTGGTCGGCATATTCCAGATCGCCGCCCATCGGCACGCCCTGCGCGATGCGCGTGACGCGCACGCCCAGCGGCTTCACCAGCCGCGTGATGTAGAGCGCCGTCGCCTCGCCCTCCACGGTGGGATCGGTGGCGACGATCACCTCTTCGACCGCCTGGCCAGACCGTTCCGGAGCCAGGCGGGCAACCAATTCCTTCAATCGCAGCTGGTCGGGACCCACACCGTCGAGGGGGCTGAGGGCCCCGTGCAGCACGTGGTAGCGGCCGCGGAACTCGCGCGTGCGCTCGACGGCCAATAGATCCGGCACCGTCTCCACCACGCAGATCATCCGCGCATCGCGCTGGGAATCCTTGCAGATGACGCACGGGTCCTGCGCGGTCAGGTTGCAGCACACCGAGCAGAGCCGCACCTCCTGGCGAAGCGCGAGCAGAGCGGCCGCCAGATCCTGCGCGTAGTCGGGCGGGGTCTCGAGGATATGGAAGGCGAGCCGCTGCGCCGTCTTCTCGCCCACGCCGGGAAGCCGCGCCAGGAGCAGCGTGAGGCGGGCGATGGGATCGCTCACTTCGGGAAGCCCGGGATCATCCCGCCCAGGCCGGAGGCCAACCCCGACATGGGATTTTCGGCGGCCGCCGCCTCCTGCGCGGCGCGCAGCGCGGAGTTGACCGCTGCCAGCACCAGATCCTCCAGCATGGCCACGTCGCGCGGATCGACCGCCTGCTTGTCGATCTGCACCTTCTGGATCTCGCCCTTGCCGTTGGCGGTGACGATCACCATGCCGCCGCCGGCGGTGCCGGTGACGGTCTTCTCTGCGAGACGCTCCTGTGCCTTCTGCATCTGCTCCTGGAGCTGCTGCGCGTGCTGGAAGAGCTCGTTCAGGTCGAAGCCGGGCATCGCTTACTCCTCTCCCAGGTCGCGGACGTCCTCGATCTCGCCGCCCAGCACCTCGACGGCGGCGCGCACCGCCGGGTGCTCCCGGGCCAGGGCGATGCGGCCCTCCGAGGCGCGGGCACGCAGCTTCTGCTTTTGCTCCGCCACGGAGCCGTCCGCGGGAGCTTCCTGCTCGATCAGGATCAGCGGCGCGCGGAACCCCAGCGCTTTCTCGAAGGCGGCCTCCACGGCGGCGCGGGTTTCCTTGTCGGCGAGGATGAGCGCGCGTCCGTCGCCCTTGCGGTAGGCAATCTGGACGGCGCCGCGGTCGATCTTCACCGGGACGGCGTGCTCGAGAGCGCTGGCGGCGGCGGGTTTACGGGCGGCGCGGACGGACTCGATGAGCTGGCGCCAGCGGGCATGGAGGTCGAGGGGCTTGGGAGAGGAAGGTTCGTCTGCGTCCTGGTCGGAGCTCGCACTCTCGTTCGAGCTGGCGGCCTGCGGCTCGGGGTGCGCCGCTTGCGGCTCCTTGGCGGAGACGCGCAGAGGGGCGGCGTCCGGAGCCACGACTCGGGCCGACCAGCCCGAAGGCGCCTTGCGAGGTTCGGCGGCCTTCGCTGCCGTCGTCGCGCTGGCCGGCGGAGGCGAGCCCTTGGCCAACGCTTCGACTCTGGCCACCAGATCCGGCAAGGAGCCCGAAGGCGCCAGGTAGACGGCGCGCAGCAGCGCGACCTCGAGCGCGTGCCTGGGGCTGGCCGCCTTGGCGACCTCGTCCTCGGCCGACTGTAGCAACTCGAAGACGCGGGAGAGCTGGGTCGAGTCGTGCTCTGCGGCTTCCTGGGCGAGGGCGCGGACCTCGTGGTCGGGCAGGTCCTGCTTCACCCCTGGGAGGCTGGCGAGGACCAGGTTGCGCGCGTGCGCGGCCACGTCCTCTGCGAGGCGCTTCATCTCGGCGCCCTGCTCGTAGGCGCGGACCACCCCCTGCAGCGCGGCGCCCGCATCGCGCTGCAGGACGCCGCGGACGATGTCGCGGATCACCGAGGTGTCGAGCGCGCCCAGCGTCTCCGCCGCCTCTTGATCGGTAATCTCGCCTGCGGCGGGGTCGTGGGCAGAGAAGAGCTGATCGAGCAGCGAGAGCGCGTCGCGCATCGACCCCTGGGCCTGGCGCGCCACCAGCGAGAGCGCGCCGTCCGAGGCCCGCACCTGCTCGGCCTCGGCGATCTCGCGCAGCCGCGTGACGATCTTGCCCAGCGGCACCAGCTGGATGTTGTGGCGCTGCACCCGCGAGAGGATGGTGGCGGGCAGCTTCTGCGGATCGGTGGTGGCGAGCAGGAACTTGATGTGCCCCGGCGGCTCCTCCAGCGTCTTGAGCAGCGCGTTGAAGGCCGCGCCCGAGAGCATGTGCACCTCGTCCACGATGTAGATCTTGTAGCGGTCGCGCGCCGGCAGGTAGCGGGCCGCCTCGCGCAGGGCGCGCACGTCGTCCACGCCGTTGTTGGAGGCGGCGTCGATCTCCTGCACGTCCACGTCGGTGCCCGCGGCGATGTCCATGCAGGGCCCGCACACGCCGCAGGGTTCGGGCGTGGGCCCCTTCTCGCAGTTGAGCGCGCGGGCGAGGATGCGGGCGCTGGTGGTCTTGCCGCAGCCGCGCGGGCCGGTGAAGAGGAAGGCGTGCGCCACCCGCCCGGTCTTCAGCGCGTTGACCAGCGTGCGGACCACGTGCTCCTGGCCGGTCAGGTCGGCGAATCGCTGCGGGCGGTACTTGCGGGCGAGGACGAGATACGGAGTTGTCACCGCGGCCCCGGATGAAGTGGAGGCGCTCGACCGGAGACCGGGCACACGGCTGAAGACGCTACCGTTGCTCCCTTCCGGGCCTGGCGGGTTCACGACCCGCCGTCGCCCGGCCCCCGGTCCAGCGCCCCGCGAGGTGGAGCGGACCGTCTACCACGAATCGGGGTCGATTCGAGGCTGTCGAAGGTAGCAGCGCCCCTGCCCTCGTGCAACGGGATGTGGGCCCCGCTCGCTCGCCTGCTCTCAGCGTGCCACCCAGCCCGCCGGCCACAGCTCCGGCCGCAGCGGCGCCTTGAAGCGGGCGCGGAATCGCCGCTGCAGGTCGCGCAGGCCGGCGGCATCGTGCAGCTTCTGCCGCACCGCCGCCAGGCTCTGCCAGACTTGCGGCCCCGAGTCGTCCAGGTCCACCGCGCGCTGCAGCGCGGCCGCTGCGTCGGTCCAGCGGCTGTCGGCGCCGGCGACCAGCCCCTGGACGTACTGCGGATAGAACGCGTCCGGCGCCGCGGCGGCTGCCTCTGCACAGGCGGCGCGGATGGACTCGAGCGCGCGGCCGCGGCTTTTCGTCCGACACTCCACCACCGCGGCGGCCGGCGTCCCGGGAAAGGCCTGGCGCAGGGCCGCGGCGTCCGCCAGGGCGGCATCCAGTTTGCGCTCGTCGATCTTCTGATGCGCGGCCAGCGAGGCGCTCACGTAGTCGGATTCGCGCTCCGGTGTGAGCGCGTCGGGCTGTTGCGGAAATCCGATGCGGCGCCGCAGCCGGGTGCACTCCAGCGCCACCTGCTCCGCGCCCTTGGCCGCTCCTGCCTTGGCCGCGGACCGCTCCGCAGACGAGCAGGTTCCGGCCTCGAGCTGCAGCGCGGCCAGGTAGAGCCAGCCTGCGGCTGTCGACCCCAGCTTCGTCTCCGCGCGCGAGAGGAGCGGCACCGCCTCGGCGCGCGCGCCCTGCCCGAGCAGCAGATGCGAGGTCACCAGCAGGATCTCCGGCGGCGCCCCGGGCAGCTTCGCCGCGGGCCGGCACGCGGAGAGCGCCACCTTGGTCGGAGCGTTCCGCTCCTGCGCCAGCGTGCA
>DASRTX010000272.1:0-2900 GCA_035655715.1 Myxococcales bacterium
TCTCATCCTCAGCTCCACTCGCCTTCCACGCACTCAATATCAAGTTTACGATGTGCTCCACTCCCACTCCCTTCTTGACCTGCGCAAACACTGTTGGCCCACCCTCTCTCATCTTGCGGGCATCCCGATCCATGACACTCAGGTCGGCGCCAATTAGCTCGGCCAGATCCGTCTTGTTCACAATCAACAGGTCGCTCTGCGTGATGCCCGGTCCACCCTTGCGCGGCACCTTGTCGCCGCCCGCGACGTCGATGACGTAGACGGTGTAATCGGCCAGCTCGCGGCTGTACTGCGCGGCGAGGTTGTCGCCGCCGCTCTCCACGAAGAGCAGCTCCGGGTGGACCTCCTCCATCAGCTGCTCCAGCGCGAGCAGGTTGTGGCTGATGTCCTCGCGGATCGCGGCGTGCGGGCAGCCGCCGGTCTCGACCGCGCGGATGCGCTCCTTGGGCAGCGCCTCGTTCCGCACCAGGAACTCCGCATCCTCGCGCGTGAAGATGTCATTGGTGACCACGCCCAGGCTGACGCGGTCGCGCAGCGCGCGACAGAGCGCGAGCACCAGCGCCGTCTTGCCGCTGCCCACCGGGCCGCCGATGCCCACCGTGTAGGCGCGCCGCTTGAAGTCGCGGCGGCGCGGCGCTTGGCGCTCGTGGAAGTGTCCCGGGTGGTCGGGGTGATCGTGATCGCCTTCGTGCGCCATCGAGGTCTCCTCATGATTGGAAAAGGCGCGAATAGAGCCGGTCGTGCGTGCCCTGGAGCAGGTCTGCCAACGGTGAGGTCTGCGCCAGCGAGGCGGGCGTCAGGTTCGCGCAGGCGGTATGCGCCTCCTCGAGAACCGGCTGAAGCCCCGCCAGCATCTGCTGCGCTTCATGGGTGCCGCAAAGGCCCAGGCGGACCGCCGCGGAGATCACACCGCGGGCCGTGCTCCAGAGGAAGAGCCGCCGCATCTCCTCCGCGCCCAGGCCGAGCGCGCGCAACGCCGCGCCCCAGAGCGGGGCGAGGTGGAGCCGCAGCCCGCGGGCGGCCGCCGCCACTTCCGCCATCTCCGCGGGAAAGATGCGCTCGCAGGTGGAGAGCAGCGCCCGCCCCTGCGTTCGGCTGGCCCGGTTGGCCACGTGGTTGGCGAGGAAGGCCTCGGCGCGCGCGTCCAACGGCGCAAGGGCGGCGGGGTTGGCGAAGGCCGCATTGGCGAGGGGCAGCGCGCCGTGACCCGCCTGCCAGATGGCGTCGCGAGCGTAGTCGCGCAGGTCGCGCGCCTCGCCGGCCTGCGCCGCCGCCTCCAGCCCGAACGAATGCGCGAAAGCGCCGACGGGGAAGGCCGAATCCGCGAGCTGGAGCAGTCTCCACATGCGCGCCTCAGAACAGGCTGTAGCGCTGCGCGAGCGGCAACCTCACGGCGGGATCGCAGCGGAGCAGCTCGCCGTCCGCGCGGACCTCGTACGACTCGGGATCGACCTCCAGCCTGGGCAGCGCGTCGTTGAGCTTCATGTCCTTCTTGCCCAGCCCGCGGCAGCCGCGCACGGCGGAGAGGGTCTTGCGCAAGCCGAGCGGCGCGACCGTCCCTTCCTCGAGCGCACGGCGGGACACGAACGCCAGGCTGATGGCGCCCGGCGCGCGCGCGCCGAACATGGGCCGCATCAGGAGCGGCTGCGGCGTGGGGATCGACGCGCCCGCGTCGCCCATCTGCGCCCAGGCGATGAAGCCGCCCTTGATCACCAGCTCGGGCCGGATGCCGAAAAAGGCCGGCCGCCACAACACCAGATCCGCCAGCTTGCCGGGCTCGACCGACCCGACCTCGTGCGCGAACCCGTGCGCGATGGCGGGATTGACGGTGTACTTCGCCACGTAGCGGCGGATGCGCTGGTTGTCGTCGTCGCTGTCGCCGGCCAGCGCTCCGCGCTGCTCGCGCATCTTGTGCGCGGTCTGC
Organism: Myxococcales bacterium; assembly: GCA_035655715.1. Taxonomy (GTDB): domain Bacteria; phylum Myxococcota; class Myxococcia; order Myxococcales; family 40CM-4-68-19; genus 40CM-4-68-19. Next base: position 1,925 of record DASRTX010000272.1, read on the forward strand.
CAGGTGCGGGTGATCACCTCGCCCACGCGCCCCATCGCCTGGCTGTCGCTGGACATCATGCTGATGGCGCCCAGGTCGTGGAGGATGTCCTCGGCGGCGATGGTCTCGCCGCGGATGCGGCTCTCGGCGAAGGCCACGTCCTCGGGAATCTCGCGGTCGAGGTGGTGGCAGACCATCAGCATGTCCAGGTGCTCGTCGAGCGTGTTGACGGTGAAGGGCCGCGTCGGATTGGTGGAGGATGGCAGCACGTGCGGCACGCCGCAGACGCGCAGGATGTCGGGAGCGTGGCCGCCGCCCGCGCCCTCCGAGTGATAGGTGTGGATGGTGCGGCCCTTGAAGGCGGCGATCGAGTCGTCGACGAATCCCGATTCGTTGAGCGTGTCGGTGTGGATGGTGACCTGCACGTCCTCGCTCTCGGCGGCGGTGAGGCAGCAGTCGATGGCGGGCGGCGTGGTGCCCCAGTCCTCGTGCAGCTTGAGGCCGATGGCGCCGGCGCGGATCTGATCGACCAGCCCTTCGGGGCGCGAGCTGTTTCCCTTGCCGGTGAAGCCGATGTTGAGCGGCAGGTTGTCCACCGCCTGCAGCATGCGGGCGAGGTTCCACGCGCCGGGCGTGCAGGTGGTGGCGTTCGTGCCGGTGGCCGGACCGGTGCCGCCGCCCACCCACGAGGTGATGCCGCTGGCCAGCGCCTCGTCGGCCTGCTGCGGGCTGATGAAGTGGATGTGCGAGTCGATGCCGCCGGCGGTCAGGATCAGGCCTTCACCGGCAATCGCTTCGGTGGTGACGCCGACGATCATGCCGTTCGCGACGCCTGCCATCATGTCCGGGTTGCCGGCCTTGCCGATACCGGCGATGCGCCCGTCCTTGATGCCGACATCCGCCTTGCGGATTCCGCTCCAATCGACGATCAGGGCGTTCGTGATGACGCAATCGAGGGCACCCGCATCGGACACGCCGGCGGCCTGCCCCATGCCGT
>DASRTX010000273.1:0-11849 GCA_035655715.1 Myxococcales bacterium
CGCCGACGCAACCGTGCAGGGCGCCGGCCTCTCGCACCTCGTCGAAGTCGTCCTCGGCTACACCAGCGTGCCCAACCCGAAGCCCGCGCCGGACGTCGCGCTACTGGCGCTCCAGCGCCTGGGTGTCGAGGCCGACGCTGCCGTGGTGGTGGGCGACGCGTCGCACGATCTGGAGATGGCCCGGCGGGCGGGCATCCGCTCCATCGCCGTCTCGTACGGGGCGCAGCCCCTGCGGCAGCTCCAGGCAGCTTTCCCGACCTGGGTTGCACACTCCTTCGCGGAGGTGGTGCAGATCGCGCTCGACCTCGCTAGTCTGCGGGGACCATGACCATCGCCACCGTCAACCCGTTCACCGGCGAGACCGTCAAGACCTTCCCGCCGGACTCCGATCTCGTCATCGAGCAGAAGCTGCAGAAGGCGGCCACCGCCGCGCGGCAATGGCGCCGCACCTCCTTCGCCGACCGCGCCCAGCGCATGACCAGGGCGGCCTCGCTGCTCGAGCAGCGCAAGGACGCCCTCGGGCGGCTGATGACGCTGGAGATGGGCAAGCTGCGCAAGGCCGCCATCGCCGAGCTGGAGAAGTGCGCCAACGGCTGCCGCTACTACGCCGAGAACGCCGAGCGGCACCTGGCTCCCGAGTCGGTGCAGACCGACGCGAAGCGCTCGGAGAAGCGCTTCCAGCCGCTGGGGCCGGTGCTGGCGGTGATGCCCTGGAACTTCCCCTTCTGGCAGGTCTTCCGCTTCGCCGCCCCCGCCCTGATGGCCGGCAACGTGGGCCTGCTCAAGCACGCCAGCAACGTGCCCCAATGCGCGCTCGCCATCGAGGAGATCTTCCGCGACGCCGGCTTTCCGGAGGGCGTCTTCCAGACGCTCCTGGTCGGCAGCGACAAGGTGAAGAAGATCCTCGAGGATCCGCGCGTCGCCGCCGCCACGCTCACCGGGAGCGACGGCGCCGGGCGCAGCCTGGGCAGCATCGCCGGCGCGCAGCTGAAGAAGACCGTGCTGGAACTGGGCGGCAGCGACCCCTTCGTGGTGCTGCCCAGCGCGGACCTGGACAAGGCGGTGCAGGTGGCGGTGGCCGCCCGCATCCAGAACGCGGGCCAGAGCTGCATCGCCGCCAAGCGCTTCATCGTGCACGAGAAGATCGCCGGCGAGTTCGAGAAGAAGTTCGTCGAGCAGATGAAGGCATTGGCGGTGGGCGATCCGCAGGACGAGGAGACCGACGTGGGTCCGCTGGCCTCGCGGCAGGTGCTCGAGGATCTGGAGAAGCAGGTGCGCGGCGCCAAGGACCAGGGGGCGAAGATCGCTTGCGGCGGCGAGCGGCTGGGCCGCGCCGGGTTCTTCTTCGCGCCGACTGTCGTCCTCAACGCCAAGGGTACCAAGGTGTGGGTGGAGGAGGTCTTCGGTCCGGTGGCGGCGGTGGCACGGGCCAAGGACCTGGAGGAGGCCATCGCCCTGGCCAACGACACGCAGTTCGGCCTGGGGGCGGCGGCCTTCACCCGCGACGCGAAGGAGACCGAGCGCCTGGTCGAGGAGCTGGAGGCGGGCCAGGTCTTCATCAACGGCATGGTGAAGAGCGACCCGCGCCTGCCCTTCGGCGGCATCAAGGCGTCGGGCTACGGCCGCGAGCTGTCGGAGGAAGGAATCCGCGAATTCACCAACACCAAGACGGTCTGGATCGGGTGAGAAAGGGCAAGGCGCACCCCCTGTCCGCGTGCTAGAAACAGAGCCGGACCGGAGACGAGCGTGGCGACCATCATCACCGAGGAATGCATCAACTGCGGGGCGTGCGAGCCCGAGTGCCCCAACCAGGCCATCAGCCAGGGCGAGGACATCTTCGTCATCGATCCCGCCCTCTGCACCGAATGCGTCGGGTTCCATGACGAGGAGGCCTGCGCCGCCGTCTGTCCCGTGGACTGCTGCATCCCCGACGCCAACAACCTCGAGGCGGAGTCGGATCTCCTGGTCCGCGCCCAGAAGCTTCACCCACAAAAGCAGTTCCCCCCGCTGGCCCAGCTGCCCGCGCACCTCTCCCGCTTCCGGCGCCCCGCGGCCTGACCGGCGCAGGACTCCCGCCGCCACCCGGGCTTGGGACCGGCCCGGCGTAGTGCTAGCGTCGATCGATTCGGAGGGTCCCTGTGCGCCTACGCAGCTTCTTCGCCGCAGTGGTCCTGCTCTCCTGGGCCGCGGCCGGCGAGGTCCACAAGGATGACCCAGCGGCGCGCCTGCGCGCCATGCGGGACTGGTCTGGCGGTTCCGCCGCCGGCCGGGTGCGGGTCCTGCAGGAGGCTGCGCGCGAGCGGGACCGGTATGCCATCGGCGCGCCCAGGACTGCCTCTGGCGTGCTGCCCTTCGCCAGGGTCGCCGGCAGCTCCTTCGTCAACATCGGTCCGGCCAGCGCCGACTTCTCGGTCAATGGCGACCGGTCCGAGGGCCTGGTGGATTCCGGTCGGGTCAGGCAGATCGTCCCTCATCCGACCGATCCCGACGTGCTCTTCCTCTCCACCGCGGGCGGCGGGGTCTGGAAGACGTGGAACGCGCGCTCACCGGAGATCGCCTGGGAGCCCCTCACCGATGCAATGGGGACCACCTCCATCGGGACGCTGGCGATGGATCCCGAAAACCCCGACGTGCTCTACCTGGGTTTCGGCGATCCGTTCGAAGTGCGCCAGCCCGGCATGGTGCGCAGCCTGGACGGCGGCGGCACCTGGTCGGCCCCGGCAGTGCTCACGGCGACCTACGACGCCGCGGGGGCGCAGAAGACGCTGACCGTCGATTCCGTCAGCGACATCAAGGTCGACCCCGCCAACAGCCTGGTGGTGCTGGCCGCCACCGACGTGGGCCTCTTTCGCAGCACCGACGCCGGCACCACCTGGACCCATGTTCCCCTCGCCTCCGCCACCGCGGGGTTCTTCTGGATGTGGAGCCTCGCCTGCGTCGGCGACTCCACCTGGCTGCTCTCCGGACAGGAAGGCGACATCACGGCGCCCGGGGACCCGGCCAGCGGAGGGCCGCTCGCGCTCTGGCGCTCCACCGACGACGGCGCGACTTGGAGCTACATCAGCAGCGCCCTCCCCGGCGGCGAGGCGACCGCCGCCGCCGCGGGCCGTGGGACGCTCGCCATCGCGCCCAGCACGCTGGCCGACCCCCGGAGCGCCCGCATCTACCTGCTCGCCGCCGATTCGGGAGGCGATGCGCAGTTGGACGTGTTCCGCAGCGACGACGCCGGCCTCACCTTCCAGGCCCTGGCCGTCAACTCCACGCGCGTGCCACGCAATCCCAATCCCGACCAGAAGACCCTGGACGTCCTGCACGGCCAGGCCTGGTACAACCAGGCGCTGCTGGTCGATCCCGCAAACCCCGACGCCGTCTTCGTCGGCGGCGACCTGGCCATGGTGCGGTCGCTGGACGGCGGCCGCAGCTGGGACGTCCTCTCCGACTGGCTGCCGCTGAGCTCGGGGAACCACCAGATCGATCGGCCCTACGTGCACGCCGACTTCCACGCCCTCGCGGCCGGCCCGGACGGGTCGCTGTATGCCGGCTCCGACGGCGGCCTCTTCATGTCCGGCAACGCCCTCTCCGCGCCGGCAGCGAGCGTCACCTTCGATAGCGCGCGCAACCAGGGCCTGGTGTCGCACCTGGTCTACAACGTGGTCTGCGCGCCGGAGAGCTGGCCCGCCGATCTGCAGGGGTTCGTGGCTGGAGGCATGCAGGACAACGGTACGCGGCTGCGCGCCGCGGACGGCACGACCTTCAACCAGATCGTCGGCGGCGACGGCATCGGCCTCGCCGTCAGCGCCGGCACGCACTCCGAGCCGGCTGCCGGCGGCAACGTGCCCGACGTGATGCTGACCTCGGCGGAGTTCTCCATCCAGCGCAGCACCGACGGCGTCAACTTCGACGATTTCACCACGGGCTTCCTGGGAGACCTGCCCTTCCTGGTCAAGCTGGCGCGGGACGCCGCAGCCGGCGAGCTCTTCCTGACCTTCACCGGAACGCCGGCCGCCTTCTACCGGTGGGCCAAGGGCGATCCCGCCTGGCAGAAGATCCTCGGCAAGGTGCACTGGCAGGACTCCAACCGCGATACCAACGGCTTCGTCACGGTGGACGGCAAGTCGGCGATTGCGCTGCGCAACCTGGCGACGCACCCCGCGCGCGCGGGAGTCTGGGCGGCGGTCTCCAACCGCTACGCCTTCGTCACCGTGAACGCCGGCGCCAACTGGGTGGTCAGCTTGCAGCCCAACACCATCGGCGCGCCGGGCGGCGCGTTCCAGCTCTCCAGCATCGAGCTCGACGTGCGCGACACCAGCGGCCGCACCTTCTGGGTGACAAGCCTGGCCGACCGCGTGATCAACGACGCCAACGACCTCTTTCCGCTGCCCGACGGCTTCGGTCACGTCTTCCACACCGGCGACGGAGGGCTGACCTGGACCGCGGTCGGAGTTGCCGCGGGCGGCCTGCCCAACGTGGGCGCGGACGTCGTCCGCCAGGACCCGGGCGATCCGGCGACGCTCTACGTCGGCACCGAGCTGGGGCTCTACCGGTCCACCGATTCGGGCGCGACGTGGTCGCGGTTCGGCGGCGGGTCGCTGCCGCTGGTCGAGGTGCGCGACATCTGCATCGCGCCCGCGAGCCGCCGGTTGACCGTCGCGACGTACGGGCGTGGCTTCTGGCAGATCGACACCGGCGCGGCCAGCCCGGCAGGCGTGCGAGGCCGCGGCGACACCAATTTCGACGACCGGATCGACGGCGAGGACCTCATCGATCTGGCCGACAGCTTCTCCTCCACGCAGGCGAGCCCGTCGTACCGCTGGCAGGCCGATCTCACCGGCGCGACCAACGTCATCGACCAGGCGGACCTGGACGCGCTGCTGGCGAAGTTCGGGGATCGGCCATGAAGCGCTGGGTCCCGCTGCTGCTCGCCGCGGCCTGCTCGCACTCGAGCGCGCCGGAAGTGCCGTCGGCCCTCTCCATCGACGCGGTGGACGCGCTCCCCGGGCAGGTGCAGCCGGGCGGCCAGGTCACCCTGAGCTGGGCCACCACGGGCGCCGCGCGGCTCACCATCGCGGCCGCTGGACCGGCGAGCGACGTGACCGGCACGAGCAGCCTCGTCGTCCAGCCGCAGTCGACCACGTCTTACACGCTGACCGCCTTCAACCAGCCCGGGCACACGCCGGAGTCGGTGACGGCGACCATCACCGCGCGGGTGGCCCTGCCGCCCTCGGTGGGAACGTTCTCGGCGGCGCCCACCAACATCGAGCAGGGCGACGCGGCTTTGCTCACCTGGACCGGGACCGCGGCGAGCTGGTCGGTGAGCGACGACCGCGGCGGCGTGTTCAACCTGGGCCCGCGGCGCTCGCTGCTCGTGCGGCCGGCGGCCGACACCACCTACACGCTCCACGGCGCCGGCCCGGGCGGCCCGCTGTCCAGCCAGCCGGCGGTCAAGGTTTCGGTGACGCCGCACCCCGCCTCGCGCCTGTCCTACCAGCCGCCGTCCGCCGGCGCGCTGCAGCTGGTGGCCGACGCCTGCGCCGACCCCTGCGCCGTGATCACGCTCCGGGTCCGCGTAGCTTCCGAGGTTCCGCTGCGGGGCTTCGCCCTGAACCTTCCCCTCGACCTCACCAAGGTCTCCTTCGACCCTGCGACCTTCGTGTCCTCGCTCGTCGGAGCGCCGGCGCGGGCCACGCTCGGCAAGGGGCCGCTCGCGGGGACGCTGGTGATGGCCGCCGCGCTCGAGGGCACCGGAACCGCCGCCGCCCCCGACGTGACGCTCCCTGCCGGCGCCGAGCTTCTGCGCTTCAATCTCTCCCTGATCTCCGCCGGCGGCCGGGGCAACGTCTTCTCCGGCGCTGCGCCAGTGGCCAATCCCGTATACAAAGCGCTCATCCAGAGCGCGTCGGGACGGTCAGCCAACCTGCTCGCGGTGGGCTCGCTCGACGCAGATTGAGGTCGGCATGGCAACCGCCAGCGGAGCGCAACTCCTCGTGCGCATGCTCAAGGCCGAGGGCGTGAAGCACGTCTTCACCCTCTCCGGCCTGCACATCGCCCCCATCTACGCCGCCTGCGTGGAGGAGGGCATCCAGCTCGTCGACACCCGGCACGAGCAGGCTGCGGCGCATGCCGCCGACGCAACCGCGCGCCTCACTCGCGGCATCGGCGTCTGCGCCGTCACCGCAGGGCCGGGCGTCACCGACGCGCTGACCGGCATCGCCAACGCCTACGCGGCGAACAGCCCCGTGCTGCTCCTGGGTGGAGCGGCGCCGAGCTTCAACGCGGGCAAGGGCAGTCTTCAGGAAATGGAGCAGGTGGACCTCTTCACCCGCATCACCAAGTGGTCCGACCGCATTCCCTCGCCGGACCGGGTGCCCACCTACATGGCCAAGGCATTCCGCACCATGCTGACGGGCCGGCCGGGTCCGGTTTTCCTTGAGGTGCCCTGGGACGTGCTCTCCAACGGCGTGGAGGAGAGCGAGTGCCCGCTCCCCACCGGGTACCGCACGCGGGCGCGGCAGCCAGGCGATCCGGCCTTGGTGGAGCGAGCGGGGCAGATGCTCTCCAGGGCGGAGCGGCCGGCCATCGTGGCGGGCAGCTCGGTGTTCTGGGACGACGCACCCGGCCAGCTCGCCGCCTTCGCCGAGCGGTTGGGCGCGCCGGTGTACCTCAACGGCGCCGGTCGCGGCTGCCTCCCGCTGGACCATCCCCACTTCTTCTCCCACACGCGCAAGGACGCGCTCGGCGCGGCCGACGTGGTGCTGATCGCCGGCACGCCGCTCGATTTCCGGCTGGGCTACGGCAGCGGCATCGGCGAGGAGGCGAAGATCGTCCAGATCGACTCCAACGCAGCGGAGATCGGCCGCAACCGCGCCGTGGAGGTGGGCATCATCGGCGACTCGCGCAGCGTGCTGCAGCAGCTCACCACCGCGCTCGGCGACAGGCCCCCTACCGCGGAGTGGCTGGCCGCGCTGCGCGAGAAGGAGCTGGCGAAAGTGGCACACCAGGCCGTCTTCGAGCGGTCGGACCACGTGCCCATCCACCACTTCCGCCTCGCCCGTGAGCTTGATTCGGTAGCGCGCGCTGCAGGCGACAGCATGTTCGTGGCTGACGGCGGCAACTGGGTCGCTATCGCCGCCAAGGTCATCGGCCTGCGCAAGCCGGGACGATGGCTGGATCCAGGGCCGCTCGGCTGCCTGGGGGTGGGCGCGCCCTTCGCCATCGCGGCGAAGCTGCTGCATCCCGACCGGACCGTCTTCGTCATCCAGGGCGACGGCTCGTTCGGCTTCAACGGCATGGACTTCGAGACCGCGCTCCGCTTCAAGCTCCCCATGGTGGTGGTGGTGGGCAACGACGCGGCGTGGGGCCAGATCCGGCTTCCGCAAGTACAGTTCTTCGGGCCCGAGAAGAGCCCCGCCACCACGCTCCTGCCCACGCGCTACGACCGTGTGGTCGAGGCGCTCGGTGGCCACGGCGAGCACGTCACCGAGCCCGCGCAGATTCGCCCGGCGCTGGAGCGGGCGGTCCGCTCGGGGACCGTCGCCTGCGTCAACGTCATGCTCGATCCGGAGGCGCCCGCGGCGAGCGGCGCGCAAGGCTATGCCATCTGAGACTGCTTCCATGCTGGCCCTCGATCGCGCGAGCGCGCTGCTGCTGGTCATCGACGTGCAGGACCGGCTGGCCTCCGCCATGCCGAAGGAGGCCCAGGCGGCGCTGGAGAAGAACGCCTCCATCCTCATCCGCGCCGCCCGCCGGCTCGACCTGCCCGTGGTGGCCACCGAGCAGTACCCGAAGGGCCTGGGGCACACGGTGCCGGCCCTGCGCGAGCTCTTGCCCGACGCGCCGATGGAGAAGATGGAGTTCTCCTGTGGCGCCGCGAAGCCCATCGCGCGCCACATCCTCGCGACCGGGCGCAAGCAGGCCATCGTCGTCGGCATGGAAGCGCACGTCTGCGTCTTCCAGACCGTGCGCGACCTGGTGCGCGGCGGCTTTTCCGTGTTCCTGCCGGAAGATGCCGTGATCTCGCGCACAGATGGGAACCGGAAGGTGGGCCTGGGTCTCTGTGAGAAGGCCGGCGCTACGCTCACCAGCACGGAAGCCGTGCTCTTCGACCTCCTGGGCGTCGCGGGGACTCCCGAATTCAAGGAGCTCGCGCCACTGATCAAGTAGGGTTGCGCCACATCAAGGTTCGTGGAATCGTTTGGGTGCCAACCATGAGCAGCGGATCGCAGGAAGGCGAAGAGTCGAAGGAGCCCGCGCTCGGCGCGGTGCTGGACTTCATGCGCCTCCTCTGGGCGGTGGATCACGCCCTGCAGTCGGCGTCGAAGCGGATGGAGACCAGCTTCGGCGTCACCGGTCCGCAGCGGCTGGTGCTGCGCATCGTCGGCAGGTTCCCCGGCATCGCCGCGGGACGGGTGGCGGAGATCCTCCACGTCCATCCCAGCACGCTCACCGGCATCCTCAAGCGGCTGGAGACGCGCGGGATGCTGCAGCGCAAGGCCGACCCGCGGGACGCGCGGCGCGCGCTCTTCAGCCTGACGGCGAAGGGGCGCAAGCTGGACACGGTCCGCACCGGTACGGTGGAGCAGGCGGTCCGCCGCGTGCTGACGAAGGAGCCGGACAAGGTGGTCGCGTCACAGCAGATCCTGGCGGCGCTGGCGGAGGAACTGGACGCGGGGGCCCGCTAACCGAGGCGAGTCGCTAGCCGCGCTGCCCGAAGCCGAGCAGCTGCTTTCGCGAATCGTCGGATCGCGCCACGCGGATGTCGCCCGGCCCTGGCGGTCTTCCGATGCACCCGCGGCTGAACCTGCGCACCACCCGATCCGCCAGGAAGATGGAAACCAGGAACGGAACCACCGCGCAGACGATGGCCGCGGCGATCAGCCCTGCCCGATGCGCTCCCGGCGCCAATACCGCCTTGCGCCAGATGAAAAGCGCCGACACCAGCCCGAGCAGGATGCCCCAGAAGGCGATCAGCATCCCGGTGCGCGCCCCGTAGTAGCCGCGGATGGCGGAGGCCAGCTCGCGGTCGCGCAGGAACGTCTTGCGGCCCTGCGGCTCGGCCACGTCGATCAGCGCATGTCCTTCTCCGCAGCGGGGGCAGTCGCGCCCTCCGGACCACGTGCGGCGGCAGATGGGACAGATCTTCAGCACGGCTCCCTATATGCTAGATCGGCCGCCATGCCGAAGAGCTTCGATTTCTTCTTCGATCTCTCCTCGCCCTACAGCTATCTGGCCTCCACGCAGCTCGCCGGCATCGAGCAGCGCAGCGGCTGGAAGGCGCGGCTTTTGCCCATCACCCTGGGCGGGCTGCGCAAGGTCACCGGCCACCAGATGCCACCGGCCGTGCAGCTGCAGTACATGGCCCAGGACACCGCTCGCTGGGCCCAGCAGTACGGCGTCCGCATGCTGATTCCCGCCTCCTTTCCGGTGAGCACGATCCAGGCGCTGCGGGCCTGCATCGCGGCTGACCTCCAATGCTCCGGCGTGCCGCCTTCGCCCGGGCGCCGACCCGTCGGCGCCCTCCAGGAAAAGGGTGCCGCGGCGATGCACGCCCTCTTCGGCGCCTATTGGGTCGAAGGCCGAGACATCTCGGACGCGGCAGTGATCGAGCGCGCGCTCAGCGTCGCGGGGCTCGACGGCAAGGCGCTCCAGAAGGCCTCGCAGGAGCAGGAGATCAAGGACGTGCTCCGGCGCAACACCGATCTCGCCTTCGCGCGGGGCGTCTTCGGCGTTCCCACCATCTTCGTCGGCGAGCGCAGCTTCTGGGGCAACGACCGCCTGCAGTTCGTGGAGAGGGAGCTGCGCGCGCAGGACTGAGGGGACCATGAGCTCGTTCCGGCCCGATGCCGAGATCCTCAAGAAGCATCCCAACGCGGTGACCCAGCAGCAGCTGGAGGAGAGGTCGCGGTTCCTCGGTTGCCTGCTCGGGGCGGCCGCGGGGGAGGCCCTGGGCGCGCCGCACGAAGACCGGACCGCCGCCGAGCTGACCTCAGTGCCGCGTGAAATCACCGGCGGCGGCATCTGGGGGCCCGGAGAGCCGACCGACGACATCCAGCTGACGCTGGCGCTGCTGCGCTCCATCGTGGCGCGGCGAAAGCTCGACCTGGAGGACGTGGCGCGCGGATATCTCCAGTGGTTCGCGGGGCGGCCCAAGAGCATCGGCAACTTGACACAGGCGGCCCTCGAGAACCTGCGCGCGGGCGATCCGCCCACCCAGTCCGGTGCCATCGCTTGGGAGGACTCAGGGCGGAAGGCCGCTGGCAACGGCAGCGTGATGTGCTGCGCGCCCATCGGGCTGCTCCACGTCCGATCGCTGGACGGGCTCGCCGAGGACGCGGCGGCGGCCTCGCGCATCACCCATGCGGATCCCCGCTGCGTGGGCAGCTGCATCGGCGTGGCCACCGCCATCGCCTGGCTGGTGCGCGGAGGCCGCGACGCGGAGGAGGCCGTACAGCGGGCGGCCGGCGCGGCGGGCGCCGTCTCCGACGAGGTGCGGGCGGCCATCGAGCGGGGCGCCTCGCGGCGGCCTTCTGACCTGCATGTCGACGGCAAAGACCGCGGTTTCGTCTTGAACACCGTGGAGCTGGCCTTCAGCGCCTTGGCCAGCGCCGCCACGTTGGAGGAGGGCTTGGTCGCGGTGGTGTCGCGGGGCGGCGATACCGACACCAACGCCTGCGTCGCCGGCGCCCTGCTCGGGGCGCGGTTCGGCAAGGGCCAGGTTCCCGAGCGCTGGGCGGCGAAGCTGAAGGCGGCTCCAGAGCTGGGCAGCCTGGGCGAGCAGCTCTATCGGCAACTGTAGACGCTCGGTTTCCGAACCCTCCGGATCCGGTTGACAGCCACTCGCCGGCATCGGAGCATGATCCGGCCGCGACGCATCGTGCGGCCGGGGATGAGCATCAAACTCTCCGCGCCAGTGCGAGGAGAGTCCATGAGCCAGCTCGAAGAGACCCTGAAAGCAGTCGAAAAAGGCATCGGAGCTGCCAAGTTGGGACGGCGGCGGCTTCTGGGCGCCGCAGCGCTGGCCATGCTCCCTTGGCGGCGGCTGCTGGCGGCGGCCGAACCGGGCTGGCGGAGCTTCGAGGTCACCACCCGCGCCGAGCTCCTCAAGCCCGAGGGCGCGTCGCGCGCCTGGCTGCCGCTGCCGCTCAAGGCCGACAACGGCTGGCAACGGGTCATCGACAACACCTGGACGGGAAACGCCAAGCGCATGGAGGTGGTGCAGGCGGGCAAGTACGCCGTCCCCATGCTGTACGCGGAGTGGGCCAAGGAAGAGCAGGCGCCGGTGCTGGAGCTGAAGAGCATCATCGCCACCCGCGACCGCGCCGTGGATCTCTCCGGCCACAGCGATGCGAAGCTCACCTCGGCGGAGCGCGCGCTCTACACCTCGCCGACCGAGATGATTCCCTGCGACGGCCTGATGAAGCAGACGGCGCTGATGCGCGTGGCCAAGGACGCGCGCACCGATCTGGAGAAGGGCCGCGCGGTCTACGAATGGATCGTGGAGCACTCCTTCCGGGATCCCAAGGTGAAGGGGTGCGGCACCGGCAACATCAAGGCGATGCTGGAGACCGGCAACCTGGGCGGCAAGTGCGCCGACCTCAACGGGCTCTTCGTTGGATTTTGCCGCTCGCTCGGCATCCCCGCACGCGACGTCTACGGCATCCGCGTGGCCAGCTCGGCATACGGGTACAAGAGCCTGGGCGCGTCGTCTTCGACCATCAGCAAGGCGCAGCATTGCCGCGCCGAGTTCTTCGCCCAGGGCGTCGGCTGGGTGCCGGTGGACCCCGCGGACGTGCGCAAGGTGGTCCTCGAAGAGCCGCCCGGAAAGCTGGCGGTCAACGATCCCAAGGTCGAGG
>DASRTX010000274.1:0-34454 GCA_035655715.1 Myxococcales bacterium
CGCCGAAGCTGTCCCCGGGCTGACGAGGAGACGGCATGCGGTCTCGCCGTTCTCACGCTGCCCGGCGATCCACTCGGATCACCGTCGACACATCAGCCCCGGTACGGTCGCAGCTGCACGGAGCTACTCGCGGACGCGCACCTGCGGCATCTCCGACGCGCGACGCGCCAGGTCGGCCGGCGCGCTGCGGCCCGAGCAGCCGGTCGCACTCCGCGTATACGCCTTGCGGACCCTCCTCGAGCGGGTTGTGGCGCGCGAGCAGGGCGTGAATGCGATCGATCGGCGGAGGATGCTCGATGAGCAGTGCGCGGCCAGGTATTGCTCGAGCGCCCAGTGCGCGGTCGCTCTGCCGAGGCGGCCCGCGCGAGACTTTGCTAGGCTCCCCAGCATGGGGAGCAGGGCGGCGAGTTGCCAGAACTTCGCTTATCCAACCTCTCCCTACCAAGGTCACCGTGAAGCCGGAGCTGCGCTGGAGCCGCGAGAAGCCTCCGCCTAACGGAAGCCGAGTTGGCGAGCGTCGCTGGCGGTGGCCGTCCAGCTTGAAAGCCGCGACTCCAACTTCAAAATCGACACCCCGAACCGCAGGGACACGCTGCAGGACGTCCGCCGGACTACATGGTGACTGCATCACTCCGCGGTGACGTTCACTGCAAGCGAGGCGCTGAGGTCGCCCACTACGAATCGGATGGTGCCGGATCCTGGAACGGCTCCAGTGACGATGTGGTAGGGAATGTTTACGAAGTCGCCGTCGGTGAAATGCTCCAGCGAAAAGGCGTCGGTATCGATCGTCACTGTGGCCGGAATCGGACCACACAAGTGTTGACCCGCCGAGTCCCGCAGAGTCACTGCAACGCCGGCATCGCCACCCGCAACAACGTCGAGGTGATCGATCCGACCCGGAACGAGTTGGTCCGATCGCGGTCCGTTCGTCCGCTCGATCCAAATCGCCGACGGTTGTGCGACGGCCAAGACAAAGTCGGGTTGAAACTCCTGACCATTCGCAAACAATTTGAATCCTCCAGTGCCTGGACCTTGCGCGAACACCGAAATGATCCACTCGGCAGTGCCCGTAGCATCCAGTCCGGTCTTCCAGACGGAGTCGTTTGTCGACGCAATCGTGCCAGACACACGAAGACACTGCGCAGTCAAAAGCCCGGAACAGTCTGTTCGGTCGGGCCACGAGGCATGAATCTCAAGACCGGTGCCCGGCACCCACGTCAATGCAGCGGCAGCGCGATAGTCGACAGGCTGCTTTGTCAAGCAGCTGCCCGCAAGCCCTCCGGTTACGATAGATCCTGGTTTCAACGGATAGGGGGCTGCCTCATAGACATCGTACGCCACCCTGGCCCCCAGGCCGGGGTGGTCGCCGCCGCACGCCAGCAATAGCGTGGCGAGCGCAATTCTCCGGCAGTTAGGACCCTTACGGCTCATGGCTGTGACTGCCTTCACGCTCGAACCGCCAGAGGTCCTCCATCGAGACGAACTTCTTGCCAGTTCCTCGCAGCGCCGCCCGGATTCTTGCCTCGAAACCGGGATCCGTGTCTACAAGCGCAGTGCCGATCCCTCCTGCGAGCGAACGACGTCATGGCCCTCGACGGCACTCCGACGTTGGTTGGCTGAAATAGTTCGAGCTGCGCAGCGTCTCGCATAGGACGGAGACGCACACGTCGACGCAATGGAAATGGCCCACCGTGGGCGTGGCTGCAGCGATCGGCGCCACCAGCGCCATGGATGCAGGCGAGCTCTCGACCTTCAGCGCGCTGCCGCTGCTTCCGCTGCTCCTCCCGTGCGCGGGACCGCTCCAGAGCGCCCCGCGCGACCAGGCTCCGGCCCATGATGACCGGGATGGCGATTCGACAGAACGAACCTTGATTGCGAAGGGGGTAGCAGATGACGTTAAGTCGCCGCGACTTCATGGGAAATGCAGTTGCGCTTGGCGCGTCCCTGGCGTGGGGCGGTCGAGCGCACGCCTCGCGCGTTCGGTGGCGTGAACGCCGGGATCTTTATCCCGAAGGGGTGGCCTCGGGCGATCCAGATCCGAATAGTGTGATCCTGTGGACCCGGCGCCCGTTTGCCGACGGTCAACGACACGTATTCTCGGTAGAAGTCGCCGAAGATGAAGCCTTCCGGCGAGTCGTCGCGCAGGCCCGCGCGCCTGTCGCGGCCACTGCCGACTGGACCACGCGGGTACTCGTCGGTGGCCTCAAGCCCGCGCGGACCTACTGGTACCGCTTCACCGACGCCGACGGGAACGGCAGCCGGATCGGCCGCACGATCACCGCGCCGCTCGCCAGCGACCCGCGCGCCGTCAATTTCGCCTTCGTCAGCTGCCAGGACATCAACGAAGGGACGCTCAACGCGTTTCGCCGGATGATCTTCGAGGACGAGCGCGCCACGCCCGAGAACCAGCTCGGGTTCGTCCTCCACCTCGGCGATTTCATTTACGAAGTCGTCGAATATCCCGATGAGGTGAAAACGCGTTACGACCGCACGATCTACGACGTCGGGCGCATTCCCGACGGCGGCAAGGTCGGCAAGTTCCACTACCCGCTGACGCTGGAAGGCTATCGCACCATCTACAAGGGCTACCTGGCCAATCCCGATTTGCAGGACGCCCGCGCGCGATGGCCGTTCGTCGCCATCTGGGACAATCACGAATTCTCGTGGCAGGGCTGGCAGAGCATCCAGCAGGCCGGCGGTCCGCCCCGGCCAGGTCAAAGCATCAAGGTGGCCGCCAATCAGGCCTGGTGGGAGTATTTGCCGTCGCGATGCAGGAAGGTGAGCGGACCCTCACTCGAGAAGTTCGACGCGCCTGCGGTGACGGATGTCGCCATTCAGAAGTGGGACGAGCACGGCCTCGGCGACGAGCCCAACAACCTCGCGGCTGTCAACAGCCTGATTGGCTACCGCTCGGTTCGCTACGGCAAGCATCTCGACCTGATCATTACCGACCAGCACAGCTACCGCAGCGCCGACGCATTCAGCGACCCGGCCGTCGGCGCCTTCGGTCCGGAGTTCTACGGGATGATGCCCGAGGACGCGGCGCAGATCCTCGACGGCGGCCGCACCTTCAACCATGGCAATCCGCCGGCCGAAATCACATTCAATGAGACGCGCGTTCCCAATCCGCGAAAGGACGCGCCGCCGCAGACGATCCTCGGCGCGAAGCAGAAGGCCTGGTTCAAGGACCGGCTTCGCAAATCGAGGGCGACCTGGAAGATCTGGGGCAATTCCGAAGGCGCGCCCGATTCGCGGTCCGACCCGCAGAATCTGCCGGCTGGACTGACGAAGGAATCATGGCCGAAGACGACCTATGCCGCGATGAGCGGCGGCGACTACGGAACCGCTTATCGGGAGCGCGCCGAGATCTACGACCTCGTGCGCGACGAGAAGATTACCGGCTTCGCCATCGTCTCGGGCGACCGGCACAGCTTCTGGGCCGGCTACGCGACCTCGGAATTGCCGCCGGGCAAGTTCGACCCGGTAGGCTTGAGTTTCGTCGGCGCCTCTCTCTCGAGCGCCGGCACCATGGAGGCTCTGGAGCATGGCTTCAAGAAGGATCACCCGCTGCGGCCTCTGTTCCTGGCCGACCGCCCAGGCGCGGCCAGGCCCGACTGGACGCACAACATGCTGCTGAAGCACGGCGTCCGATCCTGCCTGGAATATGCCAAAAGCTTCGATTTGAAGCGCGCGCGATCCCTGTCGAACTCCGGCCTTGCCCCGCATCTCGAGTTCGTCGATCTTGGCGGCCATGGCTATGCAACAGTTCGGCTCACGGGTGATGAGATGCGGACTGAATTCGTATGCATTCCGCGGCCGATCGCCCGTAGCGAGCGCGCGGACGGTGGCCCACTCCGCTACCGGGTCGTGCATAGTGCCAAGCTTTGGGCGGCAGGCGAGCGGCCGAAGCTCGCACAACAGGTTCTCGAGGGCGACGTCGGACTGTCGATCTAATCGTGATCCTGTTCGATGAATGCCGCTGTATTTTCAGGCGGTATGTGTCGCGGTCAACCAGGTCGCCGACGCGGTCGGTCTCGCCTCGCCTCGAGTGTCACCACCAGCGAAAGAGTTCCGCGCTGGCCAGCGCCGTAGTTGCGATCGCGCCCGGGAGAAGCGTCGAACCTCCCGCCATCAGCACCTTGCCGTCGGGCAACAGCGTCGCCGTGTGACCGGCTCGGGGTGCGGTTAGATCTCCAGCCTGCCTGAAAAGGCCGAGTGCCGGCTCGTAGATCTCCGTCGCGGCCAGGATTCCCCCGGTATTGTCTCCGCCGGCGAAAAGGACGGTGCCGTCGGGCAGCAACGTCGCCGTATGTCGCCTTCTCGGCACGATCAGTCCGCCGGTTTGAGCGAAGGTTCCCGCCTGCGGGTCGTAGATCTCTGCGCTGCTGATCGCGATTGTCGTCGAATTCCCGCCGCCTGCGAGAAGCACGGTACCATCGGGCAGCTCTGTGGCGGTGTGACGCTCCCGGGCGACCGCGAGATGACCCCTCGCCGCCGAAAACATCCCGCTCCGGGGGTCGTAGATCTCGGCGCTGTCCAGGAATGTCGTGACCACGACGCCGTTTTGCACCTGGACGTTCATTCCTCCGGCGACCAGGACTTTGCCGTCTGGAAGCAACGTGGCGGTGTGGGAGTTTCGCGGCGTAACGAGGCTGCCGGTGGCCACGAACGTCTTTGTCGTCGGGTCGTAGAGCTCTGCGCTGGAGAGCGAGGTGCCCAGCGCGCTGTCGCCGCCCACCAGGAGGACCTTGCCGTTGGTCTGGAGCGTCGCGGTCGCGCCCTGGCGGCCCTCGACCATGGTCCCGATCGCCGCGAACGTGTTGGTGACAGGGTTGTACAACTCGGCGCTGCCGAATGGTGCCCCCGGCGGCCCGCCCCCGGCGATGAGTACGGTTCCGTCGGCGAGCCGCGTGGCCGTTTGGCCCAGGCGGGTTTGGGTCTGCGAGGCCGTCGCGCTGGCTGGAACCCGCGGATCGTAGATGTCGGCGATGGAATAGATCGTCGATCCGAGATCCGACCCGCCGGCGAGCAGCACCTGACCACTGTCGAGCAGAGTTGCGGTGTGCTCGCTGCGAGCGCGGCCGACGTCCGGAGCCCCGGTCGAAGTGCCGCCAAAAGCGTCGTACAGCTCGGCGTCGGTCAGCGGACTCGGGTTCGCGCCCACGCCTCCCGCGATCAGCACCTTGCCGCTGTGGAGCGGCGCCAACACGAAGCGCGAGCGCGGAACGAGAAGGGCCCCGGCCGGCGTGATGGCGTTGCTGGCCGGGTCGTAGAGCTCCTCCGCACCCGGTAGCGCGGCTGGGCCGGCGCCGCCGATGAGCAGCACTTCGCCATCGGGAAGCAGCGTGGCCTGGTGGAGCTTGCGCGCAAATGCCAGAGCGGGTCCCGCTGCGAAGGTACCCGCGGCCGGGTCGTAGACTTCGGTAGCGGCGACGAGGCCGGAGTCCCCACCTCCTCCAGCGATCAAGACCTTGCCGCCAGGCAAAGCCGTCGCCGTATGGAAGGCGCGTGTCGCCAGCAGCGATCCCGTCGGAGAGAATGCCCCAGCTACCGGGTCGTAGACCTCGGCCGCGGCGAGCGCCGCGGTCGTCGATCCTCCGGCCAGAAGCACCTTGCCCCCAGGCAGCGGAGCCGTCGCGAAATCAGCGCGCGCCGAAGCCATCGCTCCAGCCGGAACGAAGATGTTGGAGATCGTCACGTACAACTCGGCGCTGGCAAGCGCGGCGCCAATGCCGTCTCGGCCGCCGGCGATGAGGACGTTCCCGTCCGGCAGGAGCGTGGCGGTATGCTCATCTCGAGCCGTCGCGAGGCTCGCCGACAGGGTGAATGAATCGGACGCCGGATCGTACAATACGGTCGAAGCCAACACGGACCCGTCGGCGGCCTTGCCCCCGACGATGAGTACCTTGCCCGTCGTCAACAGGGTCGCAGTATGCAGGGTTCGGGGCGGGCTCGAGGTTGCGGCCGTGGGCGTGAAGGCACCGGCGGCCGGGTCATAGATCTCGGTGGTCATTCCTGTGACCAGCACCTTTCCGTCCGGCAGGGTCGTCGCGGTCTCGTCGATGTGACCTCCCATCGCTTGGCCGGTCGCGGCAAACCCGGAGACGACGTGCAGCGTCGCTGGGACGCTCGTAGTCGTCCCGCCCGAGCCGTCCGTCACGATGACCTTGAAGGCGGCGCCGTCGTCACCGGCCACCGACGGCGCCGTGACGAAGGTCGGCCTGGTGGAGCCATTGACGGGTTTGTTGCCGTTCAGCCACTGGTAGCTCAAAGGCGCGATGCCGGAAGCGAGGATGCCGAAGAACGCCGCCCGGCCCACGGCGACGTCGTGCGATTCGGGCTGGAAGACGATGGTGGGCGGCGCATTCACCGTGATGGCGAGTGCCACCACCGCGCTACCCGACGCATTGGTCGCCGTGACTTGATAGGAGGCAGTCGCCGCCGCGACCGTCGGCGTTCCGGAGATGACACCGGTCGCGGTGTCGAGCGTCAAGCCAGCAGGCAGCGCGGGCACGACGGCGTAGGACGCGATTATCCCGCCCTGCGCGGTCGGCAGATTCGGTGCAATGGGCGTGCCCACCGAGTAGCTCGCGGGATTCGTTGAATAGGTCAGGGCGCTCGGCGGTGCGGGTGGTGGCGGCGTGGTGGGCTGGGGATTGCTTTCCTTCGAGCACGCTGCCAAAACCACGAACGCGACAACCGAAGCTAGCTGCTTCATACAACGCCCTCCTGGTGACAGCTGCCTCTTTAGTCTTTCACTCGGCGTTCGCGCAAGCAGGACACCGTATGTCTCCATTGCCCGGTGTCCAGAACCGGGTAAAGCTCAGGCCGCCAGACGGGGCGTTCGCCCGCCGAGCGCCGACGTGCTAGCACCGAAATCTCTGCGAATCCGATCGAGGGGACATCGGTGGACAAACCCTCCCTGAAGCTCGCCCGCCAGGCAGGAATCTCTGCGCTGCTCGTCGCAGCCTCGCGCTCATCGGGTGGCGGAAGCCGTACGGTGACGGGCGCTTTCGAGACCACACGGGATGTTCGTCCCCTGATGCCTGGCTGACGGGGCTCAGCTTTTGGGACTCGGGCGCAGCCTGACCGGCAGTCCGCTGGCCGGCGTGGCGAAGAGCTTTCCGCGGGTGGGCGCGGGGTCCTGATCCTCGGTCGACCATTCGAACCGCCGCAGCATGTGGACCGCGAAGGACTTGAGCATCAGCGTCGCCAGCGCCTCACCCGCGCAGCGGTGCCCCTCGGCGTGGATGCCTCCGCCGTGCGGAATCCAGGCGTTGCGCTGCCGGTCGGTGGCGTTCAGCCAGCGGTCCGGATCGAACCTTTCGGGATCGGAATAGATGCTCGGGTCCTGCAGCGTGGGCCCGATGCAGCCCACCGCCTTGTAACCGTTGGGAATGCGCATGCCGTCGAAGGTGCAGTCGCGCACCATCTTGCCGAAGAAGGTGATGGGCAGCACAGGCGCGGCGCGCCGCGACTCCTTGCAGACCCGGTCCAGGTACTCCAGCTTCTGCAGCGTGGCCAGGGTGAGCGGGCCCGAGGGGGCCTCCTTCAGGATCTCCTCGCGCGCCTTCCTGCGCACCTCCGGATCGCGCCCCAGGCACTGCGCCAGGAGGGAGAGCCCGCCGATCACGGCGGCGTAGGCGGCGAAGAAGTGGAACGTCTCGATCCGCACTTCCTCGCGCGCGAGCCGTTCGGATCCGTCGCGGGCCGCCAGCAGGCGCGAGAGGACGTCTGCGCGCGAAGTGGCCTCGTGCCGGACGATGGCTTCGTCGATGAGGCTCAAGAGGTATCTGCGGGCCGCCAGCGCGCGGGTGAACGGCGTGAACGGGAGCTTCAGCGGGAGCGAGAGGATGCCGGCGGCGACGCGGTCGAAAGCGATCTCAATGCTCCGGTCCCCGTCCGGACCGTCCGCGCCGACGAACAGAGCCCCTGCGATGGCGAACCCCATGGTGGTCAACTCCGGCACCCAGGCAAACCTGCCCAGGGCCCCCCAGCGCTCGGCGAAGCGATCGACGATCCGCTCGATGGTGGGCAGGTACTCGCCGAGCGCGTCCGGCGTGAACGCCTGCATCAAAAGGCGCTTGCGCCTGCGCTGCACGGCGCCGTCCAGGAAAGGAATCGCCTGGGGATCGAAGATCTCCTCGACGTGCGGGGGATTCGCGCCGGCGCGCTCGACGTTGCGGTCGTCGAGGACGATGGCGAAGGCCTCGGGCCCGACGAAGCACGCCGTCGGGTGACCGAAGACGTCGATGCGAAAGACCGGGCCCAGCTCCCGGGCCCGCCCCTGCAGGAAGCCGGCCGGATCGCGCACGAAGGCGAGGGTGTCGCCGATCAAGGGAAGTGAAAAGCGCGACGGAAGCTCGCGCAGCGTGGAGTCGGATGCCAGTTCGGCCATGGGAATGCCCCCGCGCTGCTGTACTGCAACCGGATCGTCCTGTCACTGGCTGGGCACGGGGTGATCTTCGGATCCGGCCCTGGGACACCGCAAGGGTCCGGCGACCTGCTCAATCCAAATCGGCATTCGACTGGATTGAGGCGAACGTCGCAGTCGATAGCCGACATTAGCGGTCCGTCGTTTACGGATTGCCAACGACTGTGCTACCGGATTGGCGCGGTTTCATTGCACTCCCTGGGAGGGGTCAATCACATGACGCAAACGAGAAGGCTCGGAGCGCGCTCCGGGCTGGGAAGGTTGCTGCTTACCCTCGCTCTACTGGCTGCGGCATGCGGCGGAACTGAATCGCCCGCATCCGCGCTCACCACCACCACGACCGAAAACGCGCTGCAGGGGTCGCACCGCCACGCGCGGGTCT
Organism: Myxococcales bacterium; assembly: GCA_035655715.1. Taxonomy (GTDB): domain Bacteria; phylum Myxococcota; class Myxococcia; order Myxococcales; family 40CM-4-68-19; genus 40CM-4-68-19. The sequence continues at coordinate 8,817 of DASRTX010000274.1, forward strand.
GCGCCGCCGCGCGCCCGGGCGAAGCCCGCTGCCACGCCTGGGTGCGCGTCGACGACGTGACCGGACAGATCACGCCGTTCGTGACGCCGGCTGGCTTCGGACCCGCGGACCTGACCAGCGCGTACAAGCTGCCGGCCAGCGGCGGGACCGGGGTGACCATCGCCATCGTCGACGCGATGGACGATCCCAACGCCGAGTCCGACCTGGCCACCTACCGCTCGCAGTTCGGGCTGCCGGCCTGCACCACGGCCAACGGCTGCTTCCGCAAGGTCAACCAGAACGGGGCGGCCTCGCCGCTGCCCGCGTCCGACGTGGGCTGGGGTCAGGAGATCAGCCTGGATCTCGACATGGCCAGCGCCATCTGCCCGAACTGCAAGATCCTCCTGGTGGAGGCGAGCACCGCCAGCATCGCCAACCTGGGCGCCGCCGTGAACACCGCCGCGGCGCTGGGCGCCAACGTCATCAGCAACAGCTACGGCGGCGGCGAGAGCGCCGGCGACCCGAGCACGACCAGCTCGTTCTACAATCATCCCGGCATCCTGATCACCGCCAGCAGCGGCGACAGCGGCTTCGGCGTGGAGTATCCCGCCGCCGCCACCACCGTGCTCGCCGTGGGCGGTACGCACCTGGTGCGCGACACCAGCGCGCGGGGCTGGACGGAGACGGCGTGGAGCGGCGCGGGCAGCGGTTGCAGCGCCGTGGAGACCAAGCCGGCCTGGCAGCATGACACCGGCTGCGCGCGCCGTACCGTGGCCGACGTTTCGGCGGTGGCCGATCCCAACACCGGCGTCGCCGTGTTCGACAGCTTCGGGGCCGCCGGGCAGACCGGCTGGCTGGTCTTCGGCGGTACCAGCGTGGCCGCCCCGGTGGTCGCGTCCGTCTTCGCCCGGACCGGGCATGCGAACGCCACGCCGCAATACCCCTACTCGAACACCACCCAGTTCTTCGACGCTGTGGGCGGCACCAACGGCACCTGCTCGCCGAGCTATCTGTGCACCGCGGTGGCGGGCTACGACGGCCCCACCGGGCTGGGCACCCCCAACGGCACCGCCATGGCGGGCACCACGCCTCCGCCTGCCAACGACTTCTCCGTCTCGGCCAGCCCCACCAGCGTCAGCATCGTGGCGGGCAACTCGGGGACCGCCACCATCAGCACCGCGACGACCGCGGGCAGCGCGCAGACCGTGTCGTTGTCGACCTCGGCGACGCCGGCAGGCGTCACCGCGTCGGTCTCGCCGGCCTCGGTGACCTCGGGCGGCAGCGCCACCTTGACCATCAGCACCACCACAGCGGCGGCGGCGGGCACGTTCACGCTGACCGTCACCGGCACGGCCGCGTCCGGCTCGCATTCCACCACCGTCTCGGTGACCATCAGCGGCGCGGGCGGCGCTTGCGCCAGCAGCACGCAGCTCTTCGCCAGTCCGGGGTTCGAGTCGGGCGCGACGGGCTGGACGGCCAGCGCCAGCGTCATCGACGCCACCACCAGCGGCTCGGCCCCGCGGACCGGCACCACCAAGGCGTGGCTGGACGGCTACGGCACCACCCACACCGACACGCTCTTCCAGAACGTCACCATCCCGGCCGGCGCCTGCTCGGCCACGCTCTCGTTCTGGCTGAAGATCACCACCGCCGAGACCACCACCACCACGGCCTTCGACAACCTGACGGTGACGGTGCGCAACACGGCAGGCACGGTGCTGTCGACGCTGGGGACCTTCAGCAACCTGAATCACGGAACCACGTACGTGCAGCGCACGTTCAACGTCTCGTCCTTCAAGGGACAGACGGTGCGCATCGAGTTCGTGGGTGCCGAGGACGCGTCGCTGCAGACGAGCTTCTTCATCGACGACGCGGCGCTGACCGTCGTGCAGTAGGAAGAAGCGGAGCTCGAGGTGGCGGCCGGAAGAAGATTCCGGCCGCCGCCGCGCTGGCGATCCGGTTCACGGCCGAATCAGTGCCTGCCCGTCACTTCGCGACCAATGCTGGCGGGTAGAACTTGCCGTCGACCAGATCCTTGGTCGGGCCGTAGAAGCGCCACATCAGGTCGTACTTCTGGCCCGCGGCCGTCGGCAGCCAATTGGACTCGGGGAATCCGGCCGGCGCGCCCGGGCCGTAGGCGATGGTGAGCGAGCCGTCCGGGTTGTACTTGAGGGCCGAGTGTTTCTGGAGTTGGTACCGATCGATCGAATTCGCGAGCACCTTGTGCTCCATCGCCTTGACGGCCGTCACCGACCAGAAAAAGACCGCCTTCTGCGTCGGCAACGCGTTCTTCGGCCAGGTCTGGATGAAGGTCTTGCCGCCATCGAGGCCCACGGCGCGGAAGTACATGACCTCCTTCGGGACGTTCGGCCAGAGCCCCGTAAGCACGGCGACCGAGCGCGTCAGGTAATCGCTCCCGTAGTTGCCGACCGCGCGCGGGTGGAACCACCCATTCTGCGCCGGACGCAGCTTCGGCACCTCGGCAAAGAACGCCGGGACGGCCTGCTTGGTGATCACTTCGTCGATCCGCGCGCGCTCCGCCGGGTCGGTGGCCGCCTTGGTCACCGCGCGCGCCTTCTTCTGCAGGGACGACATGCCGCGGTTGATGTCGACATCTGAGTTGAGGATCTCCACCGTGTGGTCGAAGGCGTTGACGTTCGGCATCCTGTCGTAGGGGAAGTCGAGCACGATCGGGAGCTCATCGGCGACCGGGTCGCCGGTCGCCTTCATGTCGACCTGGTTCTGCAGCCTAACCGCCTCGGCGGGATCGGCCCCGAGCTCGATGCGCATCACCAGCCGCGACTTGCGGCCCGGCAGGTCGATCCGCTGCGCGTCGGGCGGCAGATAGATCTTGGTGCCCTTCGTGCAGAGCACGAACTTGCCGGAGGTGTGCTTGGGATAGGCGCGGTCGTTGATGTTGGCGACGACCTCGCCCCAGAGGTTCATGACCTGCACGGTGTAGTAGCGGTTGGCGATCTTCGGCAGGTCGATCTGCGTGCAGCTCGTCTCGTCGGTGTAGATCCACGCTTCGCTGTAGGCTGCCTCGAGGTACGGATACGCGCGGGCTACATCGGTCGACAGGTCGCGGTGGAAGATCTGATTCCACTTGAACTTGCCCCTGAAGTCGCTGCCTTCCTGGCGCAAGGTGACCCAGCGGGCGATCATGTAGTGGTAGGCGTCTACGATGTCCTTGTCGCTCACGCGTGCCGCCTTCGCCTGCGCAGGAGCGGCGAGCGCAAGGACCACCAGCATCAGCACGATTCGGCGCATATTTGTGGCTCCCGGCCGACAGCATCGCGTCGCCGCGGCCGCGGAGGGAATTGGACCTTGTACCGACTGCAGCCTACTGCGGCACCGAATCCGGCGAGATGATCGACACCTTCACCGGCTCGGAGAGGATGTCGCCGCTCACCGCCCAGACCGCGTAGCTCTGGTACTGCCGGACAGGGTCGGGCGCGCGCAGCAAGTCGATGTGGAAGTGCCCTACCGCCCAGGTCTGCTTCCCTTCGGTGAGCAGCGGCACCCGCGACGGAACCCGGAGGTGCTCCACCCACGGACCCAGGTCGCTGTCGCCGGTGATCACCAGCGTGATCGGCAAGATGGCCGTGGCCTTGGCGTCGCCCACGTCGTGCCACCGGTCTGCCCCAGGTCCTTCCGGGCGCGGCCGCACCCGCTCGCCGTCGCCGACGGGCAGGCGGAAGCTGCCGTGCAGGACGGCGCGCGCCTTGGGGATGTCCACAGCGACGCGATCGATGGCCAGCGCGATCCCCGGCCTGGCCGGCACGTCGGGCGACCCCGGCCGCAGCGCGTAGCTGACGTCGTCCCCTTCATCCGGAGAAGCGGGCTGCGGGAACTTCGGCAGCTTCTGCGCTTCCAGGTACCTGGCCACCTCCGGATCCTTGGTGGCCTTGTGCTCCAGGCGGCTGATGACGGAGTTGCTGCGGTGATCGTAGAGGAGCACGGTGAACGCCAGCGTCCCGGGCCTCCAGGGCAACGTCGGAAGGCGCTTGCGCACGTCGATGGAGAACGGCTTGACGTTCTCGCCCTCGGGGAACTCCGGCGGCCGCGGAGGTCGGGGCGTGAGCTCGTCCTTGTGCTCGAAGGCCGGGCCCGCGAAGACGTCCCCGGTCTCGACGGAGGCCGCCACCAGGATGGCGCGCGGCTCCAACGGAAGGTCGTAGTTCTGCTCGAAGCTCGACTTGCGGACGCCGGCCAGCGGCACGGTCTCCCACTTGTCGATCTCCACCCGCGCGGGGCCGTCGAGGATCATGCCCATGAACTTGTCGTCCTTGAGGACCTTGCGCACCACCTGGGCGCTGCCGTCCACCGTCTTTCCTTCCAGGAACGCCTCGTCGGCCAATCCGAACGCTCCCTGTGCAAGCAACGATGCCATGGCGAGGACTCCTTTCATTTCGTGACGGCGGACACATCGATGGCGAAGACGAAGGGCGAGCAGAGATCGCAGTATTCGGTGGGCCGGCCGCTCCAGCCTTCTCCGAACATCACGCACTTGCCCTCGCGGCCCCCCATCTCCTTGGTGAGGTCTTTGTAGATCGCATCGGCGATGTCCTTGGCGCAGTGATCGCCCTGGTGGCCGCGCTTGTCGTACCAGCGCCCGTGCGTGTCGCGCGGCTTGGTGATGCCGGGCACGCTGTAGCTGGAGCTGAGCACCATCTCGATGGCGTGTCCCAGCTCATGGACCATGGTGCCGTTGATCCCGGCGACGTCAGTCTTGCCGCTCGAGTCGGGCCGCTCCGCGCGGATCAGCAGCTTGTGATTGGCGGATTCGCCGTTGTAGGTCGTGGTCGCCAGCGCGCAGGTCAGGGTCAGCTTCACCTTCTCGCCGTCCTTCACCACCTCGGCGGCGGAGGGGGGCAGCTTGATCGACACCTTGCCGTTGGTGGAGATGTTGTCCTTGTAGTTGACCAGGACATGATCGGCAGGCACCTCCCCGCCTTTTCCCTGGTGCTTTCCGCTGGCAGCCAGCGAATCCCAGGTGGCCTTGACCGAAGCATTTCCGGTCGTCACGTCGGTGGGATAGATCGGCTTGCTGACGATGGCGCTGGCCAGCGCGGAAGCTCCCGCCACCTTGCCGCCCGTCCAGTCGATCTCGTCGCCGGGCTTCACCGTCAGCGTCGCCGTTTCGGCAGGCTTCGCGTCGATCTGCAGGTGGCAGAAGCAGAAGTGCAGATCGACGGGCTTCTTCAACGCCTTGAAGTAGGTGCTGTGGAAGTGGTCGCGGTTGTGGCCGCCGATGAGGAGCTTCTTGCCGGCCGAAACGCCGAGCTCGGTCCCCTCGATCCAGGAGCCTTTCGGGCCGGCGTCGACCTCGACCTCCTTCTCGTCGTGGGCCTCGGTCTTGATCATCACCTTGTCGAGCGCGGCCACCAGCTTGGAGACGTCGGGCGTGGGCAGGCCCTTGGGCTTGGTGATCTGGTAGTAGAGCTTGCGCCAGGTGGTGATGGTGCAGGTGGCGTCGGCGCACGCCGGCGTGCCGCCCACCTTGACCGTGTACTTGTTGCCGCCCGCCGCGCCCAGCTCCAGCTCGAATTCCACCTCGGCAGACGGGGGAATCTTTGCCTTGTTCTTGTAGGTCTTGCCCTTGGCGACGAAGGCGTCGCTGCGGTCGCTGTTCTTGGCGTCGGCGGCGACCTCGATGAAGAGCTCGGCGTCCGGAGGCATCTTGTCCTTGCACGTCGCGCGCAGCTTGATCTTGATCTTCGACCCGTCGCCCGGGTCCTTGCTCTTGGCCAGGTTCACGAACTGGACGTGGTCCGCCTTGTCGGCGGGGAAGACGAGCTCGGCCTTGGCCTCGGCCTTGCGGATCTTCGCCTCCCAGGCGATGCCCTCGTTCTTCACCCACTTCCCGTCCTCGAGATAGAAGGGCTCCGCCCAGGCCACTTCGAAGTCGGTGGGGTATGAGAGCGGGTAGGTCAGCTTGCCCTGATCGTCGACCTTGCGCTCCACCGTCACGGGCGCTCCGGGCTTGCCCTGAGCGTCCAGCGGCTTCTGACTGATCTTGCAGACCGCCTTGGGAAAGGGCTTGTCGTCCTTGCCCTTGGCGACCACCGTGATCTCCTTCGCCCAGACGTAGATGTCCTGGGCGAAGTTGCGGTAATCGGCGCCGTCCACCTTGAGATAGAAGTTGACCAGGCGCCAGGCGGCGCCGTTCTCCGGCGCGGCCGCCTTGTCCCAGGTGCAGGCCGCCACCGTGCCGCCGCCCGACTTCTCCAGCTTCGCCTTCACCTTGGCCAGCTCCTTGCTGCCCTCGTGGAAGACGAAATAGATCTCCTTGGTCTTGTCGAACGACACGCCCCTGAGGCTGGCGTTGCAGGTCAGGGGGCCTTCGGCCCAGACGTTGAGGTTCGGCATCGCGTGGTTCCCCCGCTCAAGCTGGCATGACTTCCGCGTCCATGTGGTGCGTGTCGGGCTCTGCGCTCGCCGAGGCGTCCACCTGCGCCGGCTCCGCGGATCCGCCGATCGACGCATCCATCTGGGAGGGCTCGGCGAATCCCTCGATGGACACGTCCACCACGAAGGGCTCCGCGGCGCCGCTGACGGTGGCCTTCATCTCGTCCGGCGGCGGCTTTTCTTTCGGAGTTACGGCGGCAGGCTGGCTTGCCAGGGCGGCGGCAGCGGCTTTCTCCTGCGCCGCCGCGGCGGCCGTCTTCTTCGAGATGCGCACCACCGTGCAGTTGGTGGCGTAGCCGTGGCGGCTCCAGCGGTGGACCGCCTTGTCCACCCGGTAGGTGCCGTCCACCTGGCCCCCGAGCTTCTCCAGCGAGATCTTCGCGCCGACCAGGAGCCGCGCATCGCCCCTGAGATCGAGCGTCGCGGTGACGAAGCCCTCCGACAGCTTGCGCATCCGCGCCTTGGCCATCTTCTCGGCGGTGGCCACGTCGGGGGCGATCTTCTCGCTCCCGGAGACGGAGAGGGTGGCGGAGTTGCCGTGTGCGCGCGCGCCCTCGCCGATTTCGCCCTCGCCCTTGGCCTTGCCGACGATCTCCTGCTTGGTCTTGGGGTCCCAGCCGTGCACCGAGACCTCCTCCACCTGCCCGCGCGCGTCGATGACGATGCGGGCCTTGCTCAGCGATTGGGAGGGGCCGACCGTGATCTCGGCGCCTTCCGGAGGCGGTCCGATGATCAGCTTCTTGTCCTCCACGCGCACGGTGTTGCCCTGCGCTGCGGCCAGGCGCCGCAGGAAGGAGGCGTCGCTGACGTTTCCCTGCAGCGCATGCTCCTTGGTCCCCGAAGGGGCCTCGGCGCTGAGCCCGTGCTCCTGGGCAATCTTCTGGGCGATCTGGCTGTCGTCCACGTCGTTGAAGGAGCGCGTCATCTGCGAGAGCCCGAGCCGGTGCAGGCGCTCGAAGCAGACCACTCGGAGCGAAGGCGGCTTGTCGCGGAGGAAGAGCGGCTCCAGCGCCACCACCTCGCCCTGGAACACCTGTAGCAACGACGACGAATAGCCCAGCTCCACCTTCACCGCCGCTCCGGAGCCGAAGAGCTTTCCATTGATCAGCTCCAGCTTCGGATCGTTGAAGGTCAGCGTGCAGGTGCCGAAGAGGTCCGCGTCCAGATCGACGTCGGCCCTGGTCAGCGCCGCGCGGACGGGGCTGGACAGCGCCTGGCCATCGAGCGAGACGCGGCATGCCGGAACAAAGCGGTCGGATTCGGAGGCAGCCACAGGGTCCGAAAATCATCGCACAACACCCCGGGTTGCCGCTATCGGGTCGCTCGCGGCGTCCCCGCAGTGCCCGGTTCCTCGAGGGCCTTGCGGAATTCGGGCGAGTCGCGCAAGAGCCGGCCGGCGATCTGCCGCAGGCGATCCACCTGCTCGTCATCGAGCTTGAAGCTCGTCGGCAGCTCGAGGAAGTACCGCCGTTCCTTCAGGTCCGGGATCGCCTCGAAGCTCACCTCGATCAGGGTCGCGGTCCGGCCCGGAGCGGCGCGCTGCCAGCGCGCCAGCTGATCGCGGGCTGCTTCCACAGCCTCCAGGGAGTACCGATCGACGGGAATGGAGCTCAACTGATCGAGGAGGTCGCCCTTGCCGGGCGGCTCGGCCGAGCGATCCCAGTCGCGCTCCGGATCCTTGTGCGCGTTCACCACGATGGCGATGATCCGCCGCGGTCCTCCCGGGATGCCAGCCGTCGTCGACGGCGGCGCGGCGGCGATGCCGTCGAGCGCCTCGATCAGCACGCGCAGCCCCAGGTTCTCCGCGATGCCGCCATCGAAGAGGTGCACGTATGGCCGCGCGGTCGCGTCCGCATAAGAGCGGAGCTCTCGCGCGCGCAATCCGCTTCGGCCGAGCGGCGTTCCGGGTGCGGCCTCGGCCGCCCACGCGGGCGCCTGCCAGCCACACGTGCCGGCGTGGTTGCGCAGCGTGATCGGCGTGAGCTGCGGGGGAAGCGCGGAGGAGGTCGCCACCGCGCGCGCGATCGGGTACGCCGCCAGATCGGAGCAGAGGACGTCGAAGGTGTCCTGGGTGAAGGGAAAGCGCCCGCCGGTGGTGACGTCCGCCCCGTTCACCACCACGAACGGACCGCCGCTGCGGAGGAGATCTCCATAGGTGGCGTGGTCGAAGATGGTCTCGTCATACAGCTCCGCCGCGAGGTCGGAGCGCGAGAAGGTCCCGGAGGGCAGCTTGAACCAGCTGGACGGCGAGATCACGCGCCCGGCGATGGCGCGCTCGATGTTCCGCTTCAGGAACTTGCCCTCGAATTCCTGGAAGATCTTGTCGCCTCGCAGCGCGTAGTAGGTGGCCGTGAAGGTGCCACCCGAGACCGCGGAGATGACGTCCACCTCGTCGAGGAGCCGCCGCTGCGTGCCGCCAACGCTGACCTGCGTGCGCCCAAGCTCTTCGAGCACACCATACGAGAGCGCCGCTGCCCGCGTGCCGCCGCCGGAGAAGGCCAGGAAGACGAGGAGATCGTCGGACTGCTGGGGACGGCGGACGTTCTCGAGACGGTACCCGGCGTGCGGATCCTGGCGCGCGAGCGCCGCGTTCTCCGGCCAGTGAGCGCACGCCATGGCCGAGGAGATCAGGAGGGCGACCATCGCCTTCCCGTGGATCGGAACGGACGTGCTCCTGCGATCGATCACCCTGATTGAATGTGCAGGTCGCGCGCGCGATGGCAATGAGGCCAAAGGCCAACCCGCGGTCACGTCACGTCGCCGGTCAGGTTGCGGATCAGCGCGAGCAGCAGCCGCACCTCGCGGGCGGTGGCGTGCGCCCGATGCAGGACGGCGATCAGGTCGTCGACCACGCGGTCGGGATGATGGCGCCGCGTGAGGCCGCCGCGCCGCAACGCCACGAGTGACCGCTCGCGGAGGATGGCGAGGTGGCGCTCGTCGGCGAGCCGGCGCGGCGGGGCGGGTGGCAACGGCGTCGTGCCGGAGGCTCGCTGCACCTCCCAAGCGAAGAGCAACACCGCCTGCGCGAGGTTGAGCGAGCTCTTCTCGACGGTGGGGATGGTCGCGGTGGCGCTGGCGCGGCGCAGGGTCAGGTTGTCCAGCCCGTTCTGCTCGTCCCCGAACACCAGTGCCGCGGGGCCGGGCACCTCGAGCAGTCTGCGGGTGGCCTCCGTGGGATCGAGCGCTCCGCGCACGGCCCGCCCCGAGGTCATCACCACGTCGACGCAACCGGCCAGTGCATCGTCGAGCGTATCCACCACATGCATCCGATCGAGCACGTGGCGGGCTCCGCGGGTCGCGACCTTGGCCGCCGTCTCGCCATCCCAGGCTTTCGGGGCAACCAGCCAGAGCCCGCCCGCGCCCGTGTTGGCAAGCGCGCGCGCCGCCGCACCGATGTTTTCGGAGCGCTTCGGGCGGTGCAGCACGAAGCGAAGCTCTCTCGCCTGGATCTGGCCGCCGGCACTGCTCGGCTTCATCGCGGCGAGAGTAGCAGAGCGCAGGCAGCGTGAACCCCGCAGCGGCGACGGTTAGTCGTCGTCGTCCTCCACCTTCTCGATGCGATAGCGCAACGAGAACGCGCTGGCTCCGCCGCTCAGCGTCTCGTAGGCGCGTTCGCGCGCGCCGAAGCGCGGCCAGGAGAAGGCGGCCTCGAGCGTTCCGACGCTCGCGGCGACCGCATTCAGGCAGGCCGAGGCCGCGGCCACGTCGAAGCCGAAGTGGGCGAGATCGACACCGACCGATTGGCCGAAGAGCGTGTCCACGCAGTTGGAGCTGACGCCGTCGGCGTCGATGCGCAGGGTGGCGGTCTTGGGCAGGCGCAGGTCGAAGGAGAGCGGCTGTGCCTGTGGGAAGAAGCGCCCGGCGTCGCCCGGGCCGACTGCGGCGAGGCCCGAGAGCGATCGCCAGTCGCCGTTGACCGACACCTGCATCCGCCATCCCGCCGCTTCGTGCCCCGCGATGGCGCCGGACTTGAGCGGGTCGTGGATCACCACCCCGTCGATGGAGACGCGCACGTGCTGCAGCGCCGCATCGGTTGGCTCCTGCCATCCCGCGACGATGCTGGCCGCAAACCCTGTGGGCAGCGGCGACCCATGCGCCATCCGCACCGTCACCGCGAGGTGAGGCTCGGCTCCGGCGGTCACCGGCTGGATTGTCACGTCCGCGGCGACCGGAGTCTGGCCGGGCAGGGCAGGGGTGCCATGCCGGTCGATGCGCCACACCGGCGCCGAGGAGTGCCGCGGCCGCGGCGGGAGCGGGAGATCGAAAGCGAAATCCGCATCGTTGATGCGGGCCACCGGATGGCTGAGCGGGTAGCAATTGGTCCCCACCAATTCGTTGACCGAGTTGCGGTGGGTGAGGATGCAACCATCTCCCGCGGAGCCGCCGAAGGCGCTGACGAACACGTCGGCGCGCGCCGCCAGTTGGGCGCGTCCCTCGTCCTCGTGGCGGCTACCGAGCACGTCGCCGTGGAGGGGGCGCATCAGCGCCAGCGCCTCGGGCGGATGCATCTCGGTGCGGTAGTTGAAGACAGCGCCGTTGCAAGCGGCGAAGCCGCAATCGAGGGGGCTGATGCAGGCAAGTCCGGTGCCCGAACAGGTGCCCGGAACGGGATCGGGGTGGCCGCAGTCGAAGATCCATCGACCCCGCGCGACCACGCGATCGCCCGGGCTCGCCCAGGCCCAGTCGGGAAGCGCGCCCGTCTCCCACTCCAGGTCGAAGATTCCGTCATTGTTGCCGGTGGCGAGCCGGCCCTCGTCGGCAGGGTCGAGCTGGACAAAGGTGTTCTGGTCGTTCTGCGTGTGCGTAGCGGGAAAGTCGCCGCCGGTGTCGCCATGGGAATCGACCACCGCGCCGTGGATCACGATCGGCTCGGAGGCGACCGTGCCGCCGTTCACCACCGGGGCCCACTCCGGGTCGACGAGGATGAGCTGATCGAGGCCCTGCGCTCCGATGGTGGGCGGGAAGCAACCGCCGCCGGCGAACACCAAGGCGAGATTGCTGTTTACGCGGTTTGCCGCGGCGCTAGTCAGGGCTTGCCGACCCTCTTCATGTCCCACCTCGGGCCGGAAATCGCCAAAGGCAATCGAGGGCGCGCTGGACGGCCGCGTGAGCAGCGAGTCGTGAGCCGCCTGCTGCGATTGGTCGCTGCAGCCCGCTGGCAATCCGAGGAGCAGCGCTGCGAAAACCGCCGAGACACGAGCGACGCTTCCGGACGCTGTTCGGATCATGGTGCCCCCCAATTTGCCGTGCGCGTCCTGGAAGGACACTCCCGGCAGGGGTCAAAGTCAAGGCTGCCCCCCGAGCCGAGCAGGCGCGTCGCGCGCGCGGATCCTCACTCCGGCAGGGCGGAGAGGGCGTACAGCGCCAGCAGCAGATCGTTGGGCGGGCCCAGCGGGCCGAACCACTTGTTGTAGAGCTCGGCCACGTTCGTGCGGTAGATCCGGCCGAGTTGCCGGTTGACGGCCAACCGGAACGCGACGTCGTGCCGCAGCATCAGGCCGTAGGGCTCGTAGGAGAGGAAGCGCGCGAGGATGGAATAGTGCTTCGGATCGGGTGACGCGAGCGCCAGCCCGAGCAGGATCGAACGGTCCGAGGCGTAGACGTCCGCGCTCCCCTGGTCGACCGCCGCCAGACCCTCGGCGTGCTCCTTCACCGGGATGATCTGCGTCGTCGCGACGTTCTGGAAGGCATTGCGGACCAGCTTCTCGGTGGTGGTGCCGGGGATGACGGCGATGCGCATGCCGGTCGAGTCGCCCGGCGCCGACACCTTGGTGGTCTTGATGCTCAGCAGCGTGGAGCCGTCCACGAAGGTGAGGTTGCTGAAGTCGACCTGCTCCTGCCGGGAGAAGGTGCTGGTGGTGGAGCCGCACTCCAGGTCGATGGTGCCGTCGACCAGCGCGGCGATCCGCGTGTCGGGAGTGACCTTCACCCATTCGATGCGCAGGTCCGCCATGGCGAGGTCGGCCCGCAGTCCGTGCACCACGCGGGTGCAGAGATCGACGCTGTAGCCGGCCGGCGCGCCGTCGGGCCCGACGAAGGAGAAGGGGACGGACGATTCTCGGTAGCCCAGCTTGATCGTCTTCGCCGCCTTGATCCGGTCCAGCGTGTCCGGGACAGCGGCCGACGAAGCCTTCTGCGGACCGGCACAGGCGGCGGCCGCGAGCAAGAGGAGCAGCAAACGGATGGACGGGCGCATGCAGGATTCGGTAGCCCGAACCGGTCCCGGGCGCCTATTGGACCATCTGCCAATCCGCCGTGCGAGTTCGGGCGCGGGCTGCTAGCGGGCCGCGAAACGGGAACGACCCGTTTCCCCGATCACCAGCGGGCCGCTCATCGTTTCCGCGGGAAAGACGAACCGCTCGCCGGTGTGCAGCGCGAAGACCTTGTCGTGCAAGCCGCGCCTGGCGACCTCCATCTCGAGCTTGCGGCGCGGCTCGTCCACGCGGGCGTTGTCGGCGAAGTACGCCTCGTAATGGATGGGGACCATGTAGCGCGCGCCGACGTCCTGGAAGATGTCCAGCGCCTGGCGGGGGCCGCAGTGACCCCAGCGGTCGTTGCGGCCGTCGTCGTTGCGCGTGGGCGCGATGGGGATGAAGGCGACGTCGATTCCAGGAAAGCGGCGGCCGATCTCCTTGAAGATGACCGGGTCGTAACCGGTGTCGCCGGCGAAGAAGACGCGGTGGCCGGCGCCCTCGATCACGTAGCCGGTAAAGGCGTGGTTCCAGAGCGCGTCGATGCCCCAGCGGCCGCCCGAATGGCGCGCCGGGACGGCCGTGATGGTGAGATCCCCCACCCGCACCTGTTCCCAACTCCTCAGCGCCTGCCGCCGGGGTTGCTCGATGGCGTCGGCGTAGGTCTGGCCCTGATCGGGAAAGAAGACGGCGGGCCGCGGGCCCAGCTTGCGCACCGTGGCCTCGTCGAAATGGTCGAAGTGCATGTGGCTGATGACCACCGCGTCCAGCCGTGGCAGCTCGCGCACCGAGACCGAGGCGGGCGTGATGCGCGGCATGGTCATCAACGAGCCGCGCAGGTTGGGATCGGTGAGCACGTACCGGTGCCCGAAGCGCAGCAGCACCGTGGCGTGCCCGACCCACACCGCGGAGAGGGGGGCCTCGGCCACGTCCAGCGGCAGCCCGTGGACCGCGGGCTCGCGCGGCGGAATGGGCGCGAGTGCGGCGCAGGCGGTCAGGCAGAGGATGGGCAGCGCAGCGGCTCGGTGAATCATGAACCGTTGAAGCTACCACGCTCCCCCGCCCCGCAGCGCATCGCTCCCTGGATCAGGGCAGGCCGGCGTCGACGCCAGAGTCCGGCGCGACCCCGGCGTCACCGCAGTCGAGTGCCGGTGCCGGCAGGCACGCGTGGTGCTCGCCATGATCGCCGTCGTGGTCGCCGTCATCGCCGTCGTCGTGCCGATCTCCATGATCGCCGCCGTGATCGTCGCCGTCCTCGTCGTCCGCGCGGCACCGATCCTCGTCTTCGTCGTCGTCGAAGTCGCGGCGCACATGCCCGCGGTCTGCCCGCGTGTCGGAGGACATGCGGATCGAGCAGCGGATGTTCGCCAGGATCCGACCCCGGTTCCGAAGATCGCGCGGGTCGAGCAACTGGCCGTGGGCGCCCACGAACCACGCCGCCGGATCGACCGCCAGGACGATGCTGCTGGTGCCCGGACCCACCGTGAACGGCCCCTCCTGCTTCTGCTTCACGCGGATGGAGGTGGTGAAGCGGAAGGAGTCTCCGGCGAAGGTTCCGTCGGCCGCGATGGATGCGTGAAGGTCCTTCATGCCGGCGAGGCCGCCGTCGCCCGGCGCCTGCTTCCGGCTCACGGTGTCGACCAGGAAGCGCAGGTCCTCGTAAGTGCCCTCCGGGACTTCCACGTCGAAGACCTGGTGGATGCCTCCATCCAGATCGCCGTCCGAGAGATCCACCAGGAAGGGTCCGACATGCACGTCGCCGTCCGCCCTCACGCAGACCGTGCCTCCGTCCGGACAGTCGCAGACGGCGAGGCCGGCATCGCCCGCGTCGGCAGCCGCGGGCGCGCGCTCGAGGTCGATCCTGCGCACCACCACTCGAACGCGATCGAGGAGAAGCTTGCCGCACAGGTTGATTCCGCCGCCGGCGTCGATCTGTACGCCGGAGTCGTCGGGTCCGCCGTCGTCGATCGATTGGGACGTGCTCGCGGCGCTCAGCGCCAGCGAGGAGCTCGACTTGCACCCGCTCGCCACGAGCGCGAGACATCCCGCGAGGAAGACCAGCGATCGGATCGAAGATGATTGCGTCATGATCGAGGCGACTAGCACCCGGTGGATCTGGTCCGTGTGACGGTCGTCACGCTTCCTCCGGTCCGCCCTTCAGCCGATGGCTGTCGGTGGTCAGGACGGCTGCAGCCCTTGCGGCCGACGAGCGCGTTGTTCTATAGCGTACAAAATGTCGGTACCTTCCCGCGAAGAAGATCAGTTCCATCCCCGAGGCGCCGTCGCCTTCTTCGCCGCGATGCTCGTCTTCTTCGCCGTGGTCTGGGCGCTCTTTTACGGCCTGATGATTCACCGCCATTGAGGCGTCCATGCAGACGGCCACCGTCCCGGATTTGGAGAAGCGAGTGGTCGCAGCTTCGCTGCTCTTCGCTGCCTCGATGTTGGCGCTGCTCGGCTACGCCGCCGTGCGTCTGGGCATCTCGGTGCCCGGCTGCGTCACCAGCGTGAAGCCGTTCACCGAAGCGGCGCTCATCCAGGTAGCGCCCGGACGCTACGAGGCGCACGTGGTCTCGAAGACGTTCTCCTTCAAGCCCGTCATCAAGGTGCCCAAGGGTTCGCTGGTCGATTTCTACGTCACCAGCACCGACGTGGTGCACGGCTTCTACGTCGACGGCACGGACGTGAACCTCACGGCCATCCCCGGCGCGGTCACCTACGCGCAGGCGCGGTTCGAACGGCCGGGGAAGTACCAGGTCATCTGCCACGAGTTCTGCGGGCTGGGACACCAGGACATGGTCGGCAAGGTGGAGGTGACGCCGTGAGCCGGCTGCGATCGGTGATCCTGGTCGAGCTGCTGCTGCCGCTCGCGCTGCTGATCTACGGCGCCTGGCACGGCGTGGTGCAGGTGCTCTACCGGGCCGGCGTCATCCGCGACATCAGCTTCCTCGGCATCGGGTACTACCAGGGGCTCACCGCCCACGGCGTGATCAACGCCATCGTCCTCACCACCTTCTTCGCGGTGGCCTTCGGCAACGCGGTGATCGAGCAGACGCTGAAAGGCGTATCGCCGGCGTTCGCATGGACCGGTTGCGCGCTGATGGTGGCAGGCACGCTGGCTGCCGCGGCTCCCATCTTCGCCGGCAGGGCCGAGGTGCTCTACACCTTCTACGCGCCGATGAAGGCGCACCCGCTCTTCTATATCGGAGTGGTGATCCTGGTCGTAGGATCGTGGGTCTCGTTCTGGGCCTGGATCGCGCCGTACCTGCGCTGGCGCCGGACCAACGCAGGAGAGAAGACGCCGCTGGCGGCGGTGGGGATCTTCGCCACCTTCATCATCTGGCAGATCTGCACGCTGCCGGCGGCGTACGAATTGCTGGTCCAGCTCATCCCATGGTCGCTGGGCTGGACCAGCGGCGTGAACGTCGTGCTCTCGCGGCTGCTCTTCTGGTTCTTCGGCCACCCGCTGGTCTACTTCTGGCTGCTGCCGGCCTACGTGATGTACTACACCGTCCTGCCGGAGCTCGCGGGCGGCAAGCTCTACAGCGACTTCTACGCGCGCTTCGCTTTTCTCGCCTTCATCGTGCTCTCCTCGCCGCTGGGACTGCACCACCAGTTCACCGAGCCCGGCTACTCCCAGGGCTACAAGTTCCTCCACGCAGCGCTCACCTTCCTGGTCGCGGTCCCTTCGCTGGTCACCGCCTTCACGGTGGCGGCATCGCTGGAGCACGGAGCGCGCAAAAGCGGCGGCACCGGACTGTTCGCTTGGTGGGGCAGGCTGCCTCACTTCGATCCGCAGCGCTGGCTCTTTCCCTACCTCTTCCTCGGGCTGGTGATCTTCATCTTCGGAGGGATCACCGGATTCGTGAACGCGTCCTATTCGATGGCGGCGCTGGTCCACAACACGGCGTGGATCCCGGCGCACTTCCACCTCACCGTCGCGGGCCCGGTCTTCCTCGCCATCCTCGGCATGAGCCTGTACCTGTGCGCCGGCCTGTTGGGAAAGCCGGTGGCGTCGCCTCGCGTGGCGGTGGCGGTGCCGTACGTCTGGACCGCTGGGGTCTTCATCTTCTCCGCGGGCCTGTTCTATGGCGGGCTCAAAGGTGCGCCGCGCCGGACGAACCTGGGCATGTCGTTCCTCGATCCGGAATCGGACGCGTTCCGTCCCGACTGGGTCACGGGCGAGCGCGTGGGCATGGTGGGCGGCTGCATCATGGGGCTCGCGGTGCTGCTCTTCTTCTACGCGCTGGCGCGGACGCTGCTGGCCGCGCGGTCCGAAGAGCGCGCCGCCGCGTTCGCGCTCCCGCAGGCATCGGCGTACCACGACGAGCAGGTGCCGGCGGTGCGCAACTTCGGCCCCTGGGTCGTCGCGGGGATCGTCGCCATCCTCATCTCCTACCTGCCGCCGCTCCTCCAGGTCCTCGATGGCGAGTACCGCCTCGTCGCCGGCTAGCTTCGCCTCGCTGCTGCTGGCGGCGCTGCTTCCCGCAAGCAGGCCAGCCCCCCTTCCGGCCCTCGCCGTGCTCGACGAGCAGGATGCGAGCCGCGAGCTGCGCGTCATCGGGGCTGGCGCGCCGAGGCTGCTCCTGCCCGTCTTCACGCGCTGCACGGGCACCTGTCCGATGACGGCGGTGTTTCTCAAGCAGGCGCTGGCGAAGGCGGATGCGCCCTTCCGCGTGGTGGTCTTCTCTTTCGATCCTGCCGATACGGCTGCGGACCTGCGCGACTTCCGCCAGCGCTTCGCGCTTCCCGAGGAGTGGGCCGTCGTCCGCTCCGGCGACCCGGGCGCGACGAAGTCGTTTCTCGACGGGTTCGAGTTCCGGTTCATGCGCGCGGGCGAGGGATTCGATCATCCGAACGAGACCTTCGTGCTCTCGCCGGCCGGCTCGTGGACGGCCACGCTGACCGGAACATCATTCGACGACAAAGATCTGCGCGCGGCCTGGGCGCGTGCGGCGGCGGCCGATCAGGGTCGCGTCCTCAGTAGCCTTCTGGCCTGGCTGGTCCGGCCCGAGGCATGGATCCTCTTCGCCTGCGCGGGTTTGAGCTCGTCGCTGATGGCCATCGTCATCGCCCGCAAGAGGATGTCGAGATCCTCGTAGTCGGGCGGCTAGCGGACGGCGCCCCGCGCGGCCACTGGCCAGACGGTCTCCACCGTGCCGCCCCGGACCGCGTACACCTCGTCCACCATGTTGCTCACCACGCAGCAATGGTTCGGCACCACCTCCACCACCTCGCCAACCTCCGGCCGTGCGCCGCAGCCGGAGAGATCGACGACGCCGTGCTCTTCGGAGAGTCGGACGACCTGGGCCTCTGGGTACGCGGGCAGGTAACCGTACCCCGTCACGGAGTAGAGGTCGGAGGTGAAGACCTTGGTGCCGGCGTCGAGGACGGCGCGGTCCGGCGCCGGCCGGCTCACGACGGTGCAGCGCACGCGCATCGCGCAGTCGTCCCAGGTCGCGGCGCCGGCCGCCACGGTCATCCGGTCGTTGTAGACGTAGGTGCCGGCGCGGTGCTCGGTGAGCTGCGGAATCGATTGGGCGGAGAACAAAGCAGGCGTCCCGCCGCCCGAGACCACGGGCACGGCGATGCCCGCCCGCTGGAACAGATCCAGGGCGCGCTCGAAGAAGGGCCGCGTGCCGGGCTGGTTGGGAAAGGTCATCAGGCCCTCGAAGCGCAGCCCGCCCATGCGCATCGCGGTCCGAACCAATTCCAGCGCCGCCTCCGGCGTCTGCACGCCATTGCGGCCAAGACCCGTATCGCACTCCAGCAGGAAGGGAATCTCGGTGCCGGCGGCGCGGGCCGCCTGCGAGAGCCCCCGGGCCACCACCTCGTTGTCGAAGACCACGGCCAGCCGCCGCAAGCGCCGCGACACCGCCAGCAGCCGCTCGATCTTCGCGGCGCCGATCACGTTGAAGGCGAGCAGCACGTCGTCGGCCACGCCTGCCTCCGCGAACACCTCCACCTCGCCCAGCTTCTGGCACGTGATCCCCACCGCGCCGGCGGCCATCTGCATGCGCCCCAGCGCGGGAATCTTGTGCGTCTTCACATGTGGCCGGTTGGCGATGCCGTGCCGCGCGAGATGCTCGTGGACCCGGCGGATGTTGCGCTCGACGACGTCCAGCAGCACCGTCACCGCGGGCGTCTCCAGATCGGTCACCTGGGCCATTCCGGGGAGTGGAGCATGAGGCTGCCGCAGGGACAACCGCGCCGGCGCTCCGCTCGTCATCCAGGAAAAGAGACCGCCGTCAAGGTCGTGGTACTTTGCAACGATTGGAAAGGTCCCTGCAGCGTCGCGCCGGCTGTCTTGCAGCTGCCGTGCTTCTGATGACCGCCTGCGGCGACGAGGGATCCGCGGTCGCCTCGATCGCGATCACCTCGCCGACCTCGGGGCCGCTTGCGAGCCTTGGCGACACGTTGCAACTCACGGCCACCGCCCTCGACGAGAAAGGGGCGCCCATCGCGGACGTCGCGATTTCCTTCTCGAGCACGAACCCGGCCGTGGCCACGGTCACCCAGTTCGGCCTCGTCACCGCGGTCGCGAACGGAACTGCCACCATCCACGCCGTCGCCCAGGGAAAGCAGGCCGCCCACGATGTCGCCGTGGCGCAAGTCGTGGCGCAGGTGCTGGTGACGCCCGCGTCGATCCGCGTGCCACCGGGAGAGACGCCCCTGTTTCACGCCGTCGCTGCGGACGCGCGCGGCCACCCCGTGGCTGGCCAGCCTCTCCCCGTCTGGACCACGACCGACGGCGCTCTGGCGACCATCGCACAGGACGGGCGCGCAGCGGTCTCTGCGTCGGCGGCGCCGGGGAGTACCGCCAGCGCACGAGCGACGGTTTCCGGCATTGCATCCACCTCCGGCGGTCTGATGACCATTGACCCCGCTGCGGTCTACGTCGAATCCATCGCCCTGGCCGCTCCGCGCATGATCTTTGCCAGCCTCCACGAAACCGCGCAGTTTTCCGCCTCGGCGTCCAACCCACGGCAGGGCGACGTGACCGCGCAGGTCGCGTTCACCTGGACGAGTGATTCTCCGATGGTGGCGGGCGTATCGTCGTCCGGGCTGGTCGCGGCGGTCGGCAACGGAACCGCTGCGATCTCCGCCACCTCCAACGGAGTCAGCGGGGCGGTGCCAGTCAGCGTCGCGCAGGTCGTTGTCAGCGTCTCCGTCGCTACCGCCACAGGCGCTCCGGCGTCGCTCGCAAGCCTGGGCGAGACCCTTCAGCTCGCGGCAACCGCGGTCGACGCGGGAGGAAGCCCGGTGGCCGGTGCGGCGTTCGCATGGCGCACTGATTCCGCCGCGGTGGCCACCGTGAACGCGGCGGGTCTGCTGACGGCCACGGGCAATGGCACGGTCAACGTAGTCGCCACCTCGAATCAGGTCTCGAATCCAGCGCCGGGGTTTTCGGTTGCCGTCCACCAGGTCATCGCCTCGGTCTCCGTGACGCCAGCGACGATGACCATTCCCCGGTGCACGACGATCCAATACACGGCGGTCCAGAAGGATGCTCGGGGAAACGCGGTGGCCAGTGCCCCGCCCCCGGCGTGGAGCAGCTCGAATCCCGCCATCGTCTCCATCGATGCCAACGGCATCGCGCGCGGAGCGGCGGTGGGTGGACCCGCCACCATCACCGCGCGGGGCGGGAGCGCCTCCGGCACCGCCCGACTCACCGTCGACGCTTCCCCCGTCCGCGTGGCCTGGGGTGCGGGGCAGGGCACGGTGAACGTGAGCATCTGCGCGGGACAGTCGGTGATCTGGCACAACACCGACACGAACGTCACGCACACCGCGACCGGCTCCAACGGCCGGCCGCCGAACACCGGCTCCATCCAGCCTCTGGCCGACTCCGCGCCGCAGCTTTTCGACCTCGCGGGCTCCTACCCGTATACGTGCATTGCGGACCTGCAGCACTCCGGAACCGTAACCGTCGTTCCCTAGGCCGAGCGTCGGAGCGCAGGATTCCAATCGGATCGAACCAGCATTGCGCGTGTTGACGCGATGCTCCTTGACGGTCTGGTCGTTCCGGCGCGTTGTTCGCGCGCGACAGCCCGGATCGTCGCAACAAACCATCCACACAACAGGTAGCGGAGGGATTTTTCATGACTCGCACCCAACTGCGATCATGTGCCTTTTGGCGCGCCGTGCTGCTCGGCGCATTCCTCGTTCCCCTCGGGCTGGCCACGCCAGCGAACGCTCGCATTGTCAGGATTGCCATCGACGCGGCCCGCTCCCAGTCGCCGGCCTTCGGCGGGTTCTCGTGGCCTGTCGTCGGGCAGTACGAGAAGATCGTCGGCACGGCGTTCGGGGAGGTGAACCCCGACGATCCGAAGAACGCGGTCATCGTCGACATCCAGCTCGCGCCCCGCAACGCGCGCGGAAACGTGGAGTACGCGTTCGACTTCTACATCCTGAAGCCCATCGACTTGAGCAAGGGCAACCACAAGGTCATGTACGAGCCGCCCAACCGCGGCGGCAAGACCTGGGCGACGTTGGGGCGGTTCCCGGGCGGCAACGATCCGGGCTCGGTCACCGACCCCGCCGCGCTGGCCAACGCGTTCTTCATGCCCAAGGGCTACACCGTCGTGTTCAGCGGTTGGGACTTCGCCGCAGGCACGAGCAACGCCAACTTCAACACCACCATCACCTTGCCGGTGGCTCTCAACCGGGACGGCTCGACGATCACGGGCCCGGCGTTCGAGTACATCGTGACCAGCGGGACGACCTTCAACCTCAACTACCCGGCGGCGAGCCTGGACAGGTCGAAGGCGACGCTGACCCACCGCATCCACCTGGACGATCCGCCCGTGGCGACGACGAACTGGAGCTTCAACGCCGCCGGGACGGCCATTGTCCTTCCCGCACCCGGGTTCGTGGCCAACGACATCTACGAGTTCACCTACACGGCGAAGAATCCCACCGTGAACGGGCTCGGCTTCGCCGCCGTGCGCGACTGGAACGCCTGGCTGCGCTCGGAGAAGAAGGACGACTCCGGCAATGCCAACCCGCTGGCCGGCGACGTGACGCGCATCTTCACCGAGGTGGTGTCGCAGCCGGGCCGCATGCTCAACGACTTCCGCCATCTCGGCTTCAACCAGGCGCAGAACGGCAAGAAGGTGTTCGACGGCATGCTCAACTGGATCGCCGCGGGCGACGGCATCAACATGAACCTGCGCTTCTCGCAGCCCGGCCGGACAGAACGCAACCGGCAGGACCATCTCTTCGTGGAGGGAGTCTTCCCTTTCGCCAACGTGATGACGCACGATCCGATCAGCCGCACCACCGACAGCCGTTATGCGCGCTGCGAGGCCACCCGGACGTGTCCGCTGGGCATGGAGATCTACTCGGCCAACGAATACTGGGTGAAGGCCGCCTCGCTGCTGCACACCGACCCCACCGGCTCACGAGACCTCGAGGATTCATCCTTCACGCGCAACTTCTTCATCTCCAGCCACCAGCACGGCACCGGAAACCCCAACTCGAGGGGCGCGTGCCAGCAGTTCCAGAACCCACTCAACTCGGCGCCGGTGCAGCGCGCGCTCTGGATCGCGCTCGACGAGTGGGCTGCCGGAAAGCGGATGCCTCCCCACAGCCGCGTGCCCACGCTGCGCGACCGCACCCTGGTCCCGCCGTTGCCTCAGGACAGGATGGGCTTCCCCCACATCCCCGGCGTCACCTATACCGGGCTGAAGACGACGCGCTACCGCTTCAACTTCGGGCCGGACTTCTATCGGACCGGAATCGCCACCTTCAATCCGCCGGACAACATCTTCTCCACGGGTCCGTTCTCGGCGCCATATGAGGACAATCCGCTCAACGGGCCCATCTATCCGAGCACCATTCCCCGCACCGATCGGGACGGAAACGACATCGCCGGAGTGCGGCTGGCGGACGTGACCGTGCCGGTGGCTACCTACACGGGCTGGGCGCTGCGCGGTGGACCGCAGGCCAGCGACGGTTGCGAGTCGTCGGGGCAGTTCATCCCCTTCGCCAAGACCGCCGCGGACAGGGCCTCGGGTCCGCTGGCGGGCGATCCGCGCCTCTCCGTGGCCGAGCGCTATGGAACGCTCGATCGGTATTCGCACGAACTGGTCCGCGCCCTCCAGAAGATGGTCCGGCAGCGGCTGCTCCTCTGCGAGGACTTTGACAGCGAGCTGAGCCGGTTGGTCGCCTTGGGACAGGCGGCCGGATTGCAAGGCCAGGCGGAGGCGGCCACTTGCCGCCCGCCGGATCGCGACGACGACGACGAGGACGACGACTAGAAAATTCGGGAAATTCGGGGACACGATACGTAATTCGTCCTACGGACATTGACTGCCAGGTCGGACGAATTACGTATCGTGTCCCCGAATTTCCGGATTTCTAGACTGCGAGGAGGCGGTGCAGCGCCGGATCGTTGGCTGCGAGTTCCGCGCGCGTGGCCGAGTGGACCAGCCTGCCGCGCTGCATCACCAGCGCCCGGTCCGCCACGGCGCGGGCGAACATGAGGTTCTGGTCCGCGAGCAGCACGGTCACGCCCTCGCCGCGGATGCGGAGGAGCGCATCGGCGAGGATGCGCACGATCAGCGGGCTCAGCCCTTCCGAGGGCTCGTCGAGCAGCAGCAGCGACGGCTCGGTGGTGAGCGCCCGCGCGATGGCCAGCATCTTCTGCTCGCCTCCGGAGAGGTGGCGACCCTTGCGGCCCCACAGCGGCAGAAGCGGCGGAAAGATCTCCTCGATGCGCTGGCGCGTCCAGCGCGCCTGCGTCCGGCGCGAGGCCAGCGCGGCCACGCGCAGGTTCTCGGCGGCGGTCAGGTCCGCGAAGATGCGCCGGTCGTCCGGGACATAGCTCACTCCCAGCGCCGCCAACCGCTCCGGCGGCACACCGGCCACCGCTTCGCCGGCGAGCCGGATGTCGCTGCCGCGCCAGGGCGGGGTGAGTCCGCACAGGCTGCGCAGCGTCGTGGTCTTTCCCACGCCGTTGCGGCCGAGCAGGGCCACGATCTCGCCGCGCCGCACGCTGAAGCGCACTTCGTGCAGCACGTGCGCGAGGCCGTATCCCGCGTCGAGCCGGCCCACCTCCAGGAGCGGTTCACCTGCCTGTGCAGGCGCCTCACGCGGCGGGGGCGCCACCGCCGCGTCGCCCAGGTAGATCTCGCGGACCCGCGCGTCGGCGCGGATCTGCTCCGGCGTGCCGTCGGCCAGTACCTTGCCCTGGTGGAGGACGACGATGCGGGCGGCGAGCCCGAACACCACCTCCATGTCGTGCTCGACGAGCAGCAGCGTGAGCGAATCCCGTGCCGCCAGCGCCCGGATCTGCTCGAGGATCCGATCGCGCTCGCCCGCCCCCATTCCCGCCGTCGGCTCGTCGAGCAGGAGCAGGCGGGGCCGGGAAGCCAAGGCCAGGGCGATCTCCAACAGCCGCCGGTCGCCGTGCGAGAGCACCGCGGCGGAATCCCGGGCGCGCCCCGAGAGGCCCACGCTTTCGAGCAACCGCGCGACTTCCGCGTGGACTTCCTCAAGCGCGTCCAGCCTCCGAGCCGGGTCCAGCGATCGTCCGGCGCGCGCGAGCACCGGGACCGCGACGTTCTCCTCCACCGAGAGCAGCGGGAAGATGTTGGTGATCTGGAAGGTACGGGCCATCCCGGCGCGGACCCGGGCGCTGGCGCGCAGGCGCGTCACGTCCACGCCGGCAAAGGCGATGGTCCCTGCGTCTGCCAGCAGCTTGCCGGTGAGCAGATTGATGAAGGTGGTCTTTCCCGCGCCGTTGGGACCGATCACTGCGGTGATGCCACCTCGGGCAAGCTGCAGGTCGATTCCGGCGACGGCCGTGAAATCGTCGAACGACTTCGTCAGTCCACGCACCTCCAACAGCGCCGTCACGATCGCCGCCTGCGCCACAGCAGGGTCAGCGCGCCCATCAGGCCGCCGCGAAAGGCGAGCACGGTCCCGAGCAGCACCAACCCGAAGACCAGCAGCCAGTACTCGGTGAAGCGGACGATGATCTCCTTCAGCCCGAGGTAGGCCGCGGCGCCGACGATGGGCCCGGCGAAGAAGAAGGGCCCTCCGATGAGCGTCGACATCACCGGCTCGGCGGACTTGGTCCAGTGCGCCGCCGTGGGAGCGACGGTCTGCTCGAGTGGAGCGAGGAGCGCGCCGGCGACTCCCGCGAACGCGCCCGCCACGACGAAGGCGACGAAGATCGTGCGCCGCACGGCGATGCCGCTGAACTCCGCCCGCTCGGCGTTCTCGCGGATCGAGCGGAGGGCGAGACCGAGCGGCGATGTGGCGACTCGATGGAGCGCGACGAGGCAGACGAACACGACGGCAGAGGCGAAGACGTAGTAGCGCCGCATGGGCGCGAGGTCGATGTGAAGCCCGGGAAGAAGCTCCGCGCGCGGGATCCCGATGAGCCCGTCGTCGCCGCCGGTCACGTCGGTCCACTTCCAGAGGACGGCGTGGACCAGCATGCCGAAGGCGAGGGTGAGCATGGAGAAGTAGACGCGGGTGTGCCGCACGCAGAACGCGCCGACGACCGCCGCGAGCGCCGCGGCGAAGAGGGTGCCGGCGATTACTGCCGGAATCATGGTCCAGCCGGCACGCAAGAGGAGCGCCGCCGCGTACGCGCCGCCGGCGTAGAACGCCGCGTGGCCGAAGGAGAGCAGCCCGGTCATCCCGAAGAGCACGTTGAAGGAGGCGGAGAGGAGCGCGAGGAGAAGCACGTTCAGGACGAAGTACTGGGCGAACGATCCGAAGGCGAGCGGGACGCAGAGGGCGGCCGCGCAGCCGAGGATGACGAGGGCGGCACGCGCCGTCATGCTTCGCGCACGCCGAAGAGACCCCAGGGGCGAACCACCAGGACCGCGACCATCGCGAGATAGGCGAGAGCCAATTCGAAGACGGGCAGCCAGAGGATCCCGTACGCGTGCAAGAGCCCGATGGCCATCGCTCCGAGAAAGGCGCCGCGCAAGGATCCGAGTCCGCCGAGGACGACGACCACGAACGCCTCGATGATGATCAGCTCTCCCATGCCTGGCGAGACCGTCCGCACCGGAACGGACAGCGCGCCCCCGAGACCCGC